>JBDSSX010000155.1:0-6458 GCA_039928555.1 Nitrosospira sp.
ATTTCAAGAACGCCATCAGTACTCAGGAAAAGCTGATCAACGCTTTCCCCAGTAGTTCCAAGGCTCCCGATGCAATGCTTAACATTGCGAGTAGCCAGCAGGAAATGAATCAAAAAGCTGCCGCCAAGAAAACCCTGGAAAGCCTTATTGCCCGGTATCCTGGCAGCGATGCGGCACAAAAAGCCAGGCAACGGCTGGTCAGTAAAAAGTAACGCATCGGATTCCACCTTCGTGGTGATGGCGTATCCGTTCTAAAATGGTTCACACCCCCTTTTCGTTGCAACATACAATTATCCAACCTTCTGATGCGGTAAATTTACGCATCAGCGAAATTTTTTTCTCTCTGCAGGGAGAGACCAGCCGTGCCGGATTGCCTACGGTATTTGTGCGTCTTACCGGGTGCCCCCTGCGTTGTGGCTATTGCGACACCGAATATGCGTTCTACGGGGGCGAAAGTCTGTCAATTTCCGCTATTCTGGCGGAGGTTGCCAACTATGCGCCTCACTATGTTACGGTCACCGGCGGCGAGCCCCTGGCGCAGAAAGAATGCCTGACTCTGCTCAGGCTATTGTGCGATGCCGGTTACTCGGTTTCACTCGAAACCAGTGGCGCACTGGATGTTTCCAGGGTGGATGCGCGTGTTTCCAGAATCCTGGACATTAAAACCCCTGGATCACGAGAAGTGGGGAAAAACCGATGGTCCAATCTCAACCATCTTACCCGCCACGATGAAGTCAAGTTTGTACTGTGCGATGAAGCGGATTATCAATGGGCGGTTGAAACAATGCGTGAATATCAATTGGATCTCATCTGCCCTATTTTATTTTCGCCGGTTTATGACAAGCTTGATCCCGCGACGCTCGCTGCTTGGGTACTACGTGATCGCCTGCCGGTGCGGGTGCAGGTCCAGCTACACAAGCTGCTGTGGGGTGAGGGGCCGGGGCGATGAAAAGCAGGCGGGAATGCGTCGCAAGTTTGGATTCTTAGCGCTATCCTTATGACAAAGGCTGTGGTGCTTTTATCAGGCGGGCTGGATTCCGCCACCACGCTTGCCATCGCCCGCAATACCGGATATGAGTGCCACGCTTTAAGTGTGGACTATGGTCAGCGCCACGAATCGGAATTGGCAGCGGCGGCAAAATTGGCGCGATTCCTCGACGCCTGTGAGCATAAAACCATTAAAGTTGATTTGGGTGTATTCGGCGGATCGGCGCTCACCGATAAATTCATTGCCGTACCAACCGAAGGAACAGAAGCTGGTATTCCCGTCACTTATGTCCCGGCCCGTAATACCATCATGCTATCGCTCGCACTGGCCTGGGCAGAGGTACTCAAGTGCCGTAATATTTTTGTTGGCGTCAATGTGGTGGACTATTCCGGCTATCCGGATTGTCGGCCTGAATACGTCGCAGCATTTGAAAAAATGGCGAATCTGGCCACTAAAGCAGCAATTGAAGGCGCCAGGCTGAGTATCCATGCACCACTTATCAACTTGTCGAAGGCGGAAATCATTCGGCGGGGAATCTTGCTGGGCGTGGATTATAGCCTGACGGTATCCTGCTATCAGGCGGATGAGACAGGGTTGGCTTGCGGCGTGTGCGATTCTTGCCGATTACGCCGGGCAGGCTTTGAGTCAGCGAATGTGCCGGATGTGACACGTTATAAATTACGGGTTATGCCGCAAAATGTCGAAGATTCGTGATGATAATTCATACTATTCATTACCCCGCATGATTCCCTGGCTCACTCCCGAAACCCCTTTTCCCCCGCTAAACACTGCACTTGCCAATCCCAATGGTCTGCTGGCTGCCGGCGGAGATCTCTCACCGCAGCGTCTGATCGAGGCTTATCGCCACGGAATTTTCCCCTGGTTCAACGAGGGTGAGCCTATTCTATGGTGGAGCCCCGATCCGCGCATGGTGCTGTTTCCCGGTGAACTTAAAATTTCTCGATCGCTAAGAAAAACAATGAAGAAAGATAACTATGAAATTCGTGTCGATAGCGCTTTCAGCGAGGTCATGCAGGCATGTGCCCAGCCGCGGAACGAGTGCGCCGGTACATGGATCCACGCGGAGATGATTTCAGCCTACGCTGCGTTATATGAAATGGGGCTGGCCCATTCCGTCGAAGTCTGGATAGGTGGTGAACTAATGGGAGGACTGTATGGAGTTGCACAGGGAAAAGTGTTTTTTGGAGAATCGATGTTTTCCCGGGTCTCGGACGCTTCCAAAATCGCATTCGTGCATCTGGTAAAACAACTGGAGCGCCGGGGTTTCCGCATGATCGACTGCCAGATGAAAACCGCTCATCTCGCTTCCCTTGGCGGGCGCGAAATTCCCCGGAAGGAATTTAGTCAAAAATTAAAAGAATTGGTAAACTACACTGAGCGAGTTGAAAAATGGTACTTCGATCATGAGCCAATTGAATGATCTGCCTTCATCGGTACTACAGTTTTACACTACCGCGTCTTACCCGTGTAGTTATCTGCCGGAAAAATTGGCGCGGTCCCAGGTGGCGACACCCAGTCACCTGATCGACACCGGCGTCTATGGCGAACTGGTAAAGGCCGGCTTCCGCCGTAGTGGCGCCTTTACCTACCGTCCTTACTGCGACAATTGCCGCGCTTGCATACCAGTGAGGATAGTCGTGGACGAATTGATTCTCAGGCGCGCTCACCGCCGCTCCTGGAAACGGCATCAGCACCTGGTTGCAACGCAGCACGATTTGTATTATCACCCGGATCACTACGCACTTTATCTGCGCTACCAGACGCAGCGGCATTACGGCGGCGGCATGGATCGCGACAGCCGCGAGCAATACCGACATTTCCTGCTACCAAGCAACGTCAGTTCCAGACTGGTCGAGTTCCACGAAAACGGACAGCTGCGCATGATCAGCATCATCGATAAACTGCCCGATGGTATGTCGTCTGTATATACTTTCTTCGATCCGGATGTGCCGGGGGCGAGCTTCGGCACCTATAATATTCTGTGGCAAGTGCAACAGTGCCGTGCACTACGACTACCCTATCTCTATCTCGGTTACTGGATCAAGGAAAGCCGGAAAATGGCATACAAAGCTGGCTTCGGGCCTTTGCAAGGTTTGATTGACGGACGATGGGAGCCCCTGAGCACTATACAAGGTAGAGATTGCACATAGAGGGCTTCGCCCATGTCTCATGACGTTCTATCGCTGCATCTTTCGTATGGCTGCCGCGCGTTTCTCCAACGGCGCAGCTTTGCTGGCATAGCCAATATCACGGTATAGCTGCGCCAAATTTTCGAGACTCGTGGCAACGTTGGGATGATCCGGACCAAGCGTCTTTTCGGAAATAGCCAGTGCGCGCCGAAAAAGCGGCTCCGCCTGCGGGAATTTTCCCTGATCTTTATACAACCCTCCCAGGTTATTCAGACTTAGCGCCACGTTCGGATGATCCGGGCCGAGCGCTTTTTTTGAAATGGCAAATGCGCGTTTATAAAGCGGCTCGGCTTTTGCGTATTGTTCCTGCGCCTGGTATAGCTGGGCCAGGTTGTTCAGGCTTATGGCAATATTGGGATGAGCCGGGCCAAGAGCTTTTTCCAAAATTGCCAGTGCGCGCTTGAGAAGCGGCTCAGCCTGTGCATACTGCTCCTGGGCCTGGTATAGCTGACCCAGGTTGTTCAGGCTTATGGCGACATTGGGATGATCCGGACCGAGCGTTTTCTCATCAATCGCCAACGCGCGCTTATAGAGCGGCTCGGCCTGCGCATATTGCTCCTGGTTTCTGTACAGCGTCGCAAGATTGTTCAGGCTTGCGGCAACTTCGGGGCTCTCCGGGCCAACCGATTTCTCAAAAATAACCAGCGCGCGTTTGAGAAGCGGTTCGGCCTGCGTATATTGACCCTGAGCGCTATACAACATTGCAAGGCTATTCAAACTCGTGGCCACGTCAGGATGATTGGCGTCCCGGGTTTGTTCGGCTGTTTGCAGCGCCTGCTTCGCCACTGAGGTGGCACGGGTATAATCTCCCTGCTGATAAAGTGATTCGACTTCCGAATTGAGCATCTCCCATTCCGTAGCGGCATAAGTGTGCCCGCCATATGTCACGAGAATGAGTACAAGAGAAAAAGTAGCCAGCTTCATAAACGTCCCCCCGCTTAAACCATGCAGATGATAGCGAATCCCATTCGTAAATTCCATTTATAACAAGAAATAGCCGGATCCGGGTGAAGCTAAGGAACCTCTGGATAAGTTACAACAATCGTTCCATGGAAGACGTTTTCGGAGATCGCCTGAGGTACAACGCGCTGCTCCGTTCATATAGACATCGTTATAAGATTGTTGTTATCAACTCCAGGGTAATCGTTTAATAGGCTCCCTACATTTCCGGGTTAAAATAGGTTCCATGCTCTATTCCCTGCTTCGCCCGTTGCTGTTCAGTCTCGATCCGGAAACAGCCCATCGCCTCACATTCAACGCGATCGAGAAAGCTCACCGGCTTGGCTTGCTCACCGGTGACCCGATAGCCTGCCAGGCGCGCAGTGTCATGGGCCTCGATTTTCCCAATCCCGTCGGGGTGGCCGCCGGAATGGACAAGAACGGTGAGCATCTTGAGGCGCTTGCGTCGCTCGGTTTCGGTTTTATCGAAATTGGTACAGTCACACCCCGCCCCCAGCCGGGCAATCCCCGGCCACGCCTGTTTCGCATCCCGCGGGCAAACGCGATTATCAACCGTATGGGCTTCAATAACCATGGTGTGGACAATCTGGTGGCGAATGTCAGGCGGACGAATTACCACGGTATACTCGGTATCAACATTGGCAAAAATTTTGATACGCCGGTGGAAAGAGCCGCTGAAGATTATTTGACCTGCCTGAACAAGGTCTATCGGTACGCTGGTTACATCGTTGTCAATATTTCTTCCCCTAACACGCCCCATCTTCGTCAACTGCAAAACGCCGAGGAGCTGAATCATTTGCTGGGCTTGCTGAAATCGAAACAGATGGAGCTCGCCGATGAACATGCCAAATATACGCCGCTGGCGTTGAAGATTGCTCCTGATCTGGAGCCGCCGCAGATCGAATCCATCGCGGCATTGCTGATGAGGCATCAGATTGACGGGATTATCGCCACCAACACCACGCTTTCCCGTGCCGGTTTGGAAGCATTGCCTCATGCAAGCGAGACGGGTGGATTAAGCGGAGCTCCGCTTACAAAACGTGCTACCGCGGTTGTCCGTCACTTGCACGGCGTGTTGCAAGGAGCGATACCCATCATTGCCACGGGCGGCATCATGTGCGCGGCGGACGCAAAGGAAAAAATCGACGCAGGGGCAAGCCTGGTGCAGATCTACAGCGGCTTGATTTATCGTGGCCCCCATCTGGTACGAGAAGTGGCGCGTGCGCTCTGCGCATCGCCTGCGCCAGATTATTCACATGGGGGTTCAGGATGAGAAGAGACACACTAATAACGGAAATCGATGCCATCCTGCCGCAAACACAGTGCCGTCAATGCGGTTTTTCTGGTTGCGAACCTTATGCGGCGGCCATTGCGGAAGGCCGTGCCGGCATCAATCAGTGTCCCCCCGGCGGCGAGCAAGGGATACGCAAACTGGCGGAGCTGCTGGGAGTGAGTCCAGTGCCGCTAAATACCGCGCACGGCATGCCAAAGCCGAAGGCGGTAGCGGTTATCGACGAGCAACTCTGTATTGGCTGTACACTTTGCATCCTGGCCTGTCCGGTTGATGTCATTGTAGGCGCAGTCAAGCAGGTGCATACCGTGATCGCCGTGGAATGCACCGGCTGCGAACTGTGTATCGCGCCATGCCCGGTGGATTGCATCAGCATGAGTCCCCTTAAGCAACCAGTCAGCAGCACCACAGCTAAACCTTATGTCCTGATTGGTGACCCGCTGATGCACGAAGATGAAAAAAAGAAGACCGCCGATCGCGCACGTGCGCGTCACCGGTTCAGATTAGAAAGGCTTTGGCGTGAAAAACAGGAGCAGGAAGAAAGGCTTGCACAAAAAATCGGAGCGGTGAAATCGACAATTGGTTCCTCAACCGGTGATCACAAGAAAGCTGCTATCCAGGCCGCGCTGGAACGTGCCAAGGCTGGCCGGGTCCGGATAGCCGAAGAACATAACAACGCTGATTTATAGTAGCCCCGCATCCAAAAATCCATGAATTCAACCATGCGCCGTGAGATCTTTACCCGTTTCAGGGCGGTCAATCCTCATCCCGCCACCGAGCTTGAGTACAACTCGCCATTCGAGTTGCTGGTAGCGGTAGTGCTCTCCGCCCAGGCCACTGACAAGAGCGTGAATCTGGCAACCCGAAAATTGTTTCCCAAGACCAATACGCCGGAGAAAATCCTTGCCTTGGGTGAAGCCGGTTTGCGGGATGCCATCAAGAGCATCGGGCTATATAAAACTAAAGCAAAGAATATTCTGGCTACTTGCGCCCTGCTCATCGAGCATCA
>JBDSSX010000156.1:0-5288 GCA_039928555.1 Nitrosospira sp.
ACATCGCGTACTGTGTCCTCGACGAATTTCGGGTTATCGTAGGCCTTTTCGGTAACGTATTTCTCGTCCGGCCGTTTCAGCAGTCCGTATAGTTCACATGATGCCTGGTCTTCCGCCACTCTTATCAGATCCTCGATCCAGACAGAACTGTTGATGCAAATCGAGATCGACATATGGGAACGCTGGTTGTGTGCACCGTAGGCAGAAATTTCCTTGGAGCATGGACACAGGCTGGTCACCGGCACAATGACCTTCATGGTGAACTTGTAGCTTCCTTTCCTGATTTCACCGATAAAAGTCACCTCGTAATCCAACAGGCTTGTTATTCGGGAAACCGGCGCCGTTTTATTGATGAAATAAGGAAAAGTCATTTCGATACCGCCGGATTCGGTTTCAAGCTTCTTTACCATGGCTCGCAGAATGCTTTCAAACGATTCAACGGAAACTTCACGCTCGTGGCTGCTGAGTATCTCCACAAACCGAGACATGTGTACACCTTTGATACTATGAGACAAATTTACATACATATTGAATACGGCGACGGTATGCTGTTTGCTACCGCCCTTGTCTGTAATCGTCACCGGATAACGAACTGCCTTAACACCCGCCCTATTGATTGCGATACGCCTGATATCCGGGATGCTTTGCACATCCGCAATGGGAAAATTCATGTCGCTCATGATGCCTGCATTTCAAAAAGGAGACCGCGTCTAGACAATTGTAGACTGGGTAAAATGGTTGAAACAGTTGAGTTGACTACTCGGAGAGTCTTGATCTGACGGATCTGATGATTCCTGCCTTATCCAGTCCGCAATCAGCCAGCATTTGTGAGGGATCGCCCTGATCTATAAAAGTATCCGGCAAACCCAATTGCAGCACTGAAGCGGTAAAGCCTCTGCTTTCAAGCGATTCCAGGACCGCGCTACCCGCTCCGCCCATAACCGTATTCTCTTCCACCGTCACCAATAATTCGTAATTCGCCGCCAGTGACGCGATCAGATCATCATCCAGTGGTTTGACAAAACGCATATTGACAGCGGTCGCGTTTAATTCTTCCGCGGCTTCCAGGCAAGGTCTGAGCATGCTGCCAAAAGCCAGAAACGCAATTTTTTCTCCGCTACGGCGAATCTCGCCACGTCCTACAGGTAGTGCCTGCATGTGCTTTTGCGGCGCTATGCCGGTTCCCACACCCCGCGGATATCGTACTGCTGTCGGTGTATTCATTTGAAATGCCGTATAGAGCATCTGACGGCATTCATTCTCGTCAGCAGGAGTCATCACGGTAATATTCGGGATACAGCGCAAATAGGTTAAGTCAAAACTACCGGCATGAGTAGGACCATCCGCGCCTACCAATCCGGCGCGGTCGATGGCGAATACTACCGGCAGGTTCTGGATCGCGACGTCGTGAATTAACTGGTCGTAGGCCCGTTGCAGAAACGTTGAATAAATGGCCACTACCGGCTTCATGCCGTCGCAAGCCAGGCCGGCGGCAAAAGTGACCGCGTGCTGTTCGGCAATACCGACATCAAAATAACGATCGGGATATTCCTCGGAAAACCTTACCAAGCCCGAGCCTTCGCGCATCGCCGGTGTGATTCCGATCAGGCGCTCATCCAACGCTGCCATGTCGCACAGCCAATCTCCGAAAATCTGATAATAGGCAGGCTTACCCGCAGCTTTGGGAACGATACCCGCTTCCGGATTAAACTTGGTTACACCATGGTAGAGAATCGGGTCGTCCTCCGCCGCCTTATAGCCCGCGCCTTTACGCGTTACTATGTGCAGGAATTGGGGGCCGTTAAGATGTTTTATGTTGTTGAGCGTGGTTACCAATATGTCAAGATCATGACCATCGATGGGGCCGATATAATTAAAACCAAACTCTTCAAACAAAGTACTGGGCGTTACCATGCCTTTCACGTGTTCTTCCGCACGTTTGGCCAGTTCCAGCATCGGTGGCACCACACCCAGCATTTTCTCGCCAGCACGCCGTGCGGTCGCATAAAATTGCCCCGACATGAGCCTGGCCAGGTAGTTGTTGAGCGCTCCCACCGGACGCGATATCGACATGTCATTGTCGTTGAGGATCACCAGCAAATTCGTGTTCATGGCGCCAGCATTGTTCAATGCTTCGAAAGCCATGCCAGCGCTCATGGCGCCATCGCCGATAATGGCCACCGCGCGCCGGTCCTTTCCTTCCCGTTGCGCCGCTACCGCCATACCGAGCGCGGCACTGATGGAGGTACTGGAGTGCGCCGTACCGAATGCATCGTATTCACTTTCATCACGTCGCGGGAATCCTGCGACGCCGCCTTGCATACGCAATTTTCTCATGCCTTCACGACGGCCAGTGAGGATTTTGTGAGCGTAGGTCTGGTGGCCAACATCCCATACCAAACGGTCATGGGGCGTGTTGAAAACATAATGCAATGCGATGGTCAACTCGACCGTGCCAAGGTTCGACGATAGGTGTCCTCCTGTTTTAGCTACTGATTCAACAAGGAACTGGCGCAATTCATCCGCAAGCTGCGGCAGCAACTTGCGTTCCAGCCTTCGCAACTTGGAAGGAACATTGATGGTATCAAGCAATGGATACATTTAAACCCTAAAAAATTGTTGTACTCTTTACTGTTGCAAACATCAATTTCAAAATTCCCGGTGGATGATGAAATCGGTTAGTTGCCGTAATCGTCCCGCCGTTGCGCCAAAAACCTCCAGCGACTGGTAGGCGTCGCGACGCAATTCCTCGGCCAGCTCACGCGCCCGGCTGCTTCCCAGGATACTTACATAGGTAGGTTTGTTGTTTTCGGCATCCTTGCCCGCAGTTTTGCCCAAGGTCGCGGTGGTAGCCTCCGCATCCAGCAAATCGTCGACCACCTGGAAGGCAAGACCGATACATTTGGCGAAGTGATCAAGACTTGTCAGTTGGCCCTCGTTCAAGCTGTTGCCGCAATAGGCACCGAGCATTACCGCGGCCCGAATAAGCGCCCCGGTTTTATGAATATGCATAAATTCCAATTCCGGCAGACTCAGTGTCTTGCCGACACTGGCGAGATCAACCGCCTGTCCACCCGCCATGCCCCGCGAGCCCGCTGCCTGTGCCAGCCGCTTGATCATTTCCAGCTGCATTTGGGGGCTATCCGCCAAGCGATACTCAGCCAGCAATTGAAAAGCAAGACTTTGCAAACTGTCCCCCGCCAGCAACGCTGTGGCTTGATCGTATTCTACATGACATGTAGGCTTACCCCGCCGCAGCACATCATCATCCATGCAAGGCAGATCGTCATGCACCAGTGAGTAGGCATGTATCAACTCCACCGCCGCCGCCGCGATCGTTACACGCTCTTCGTCCGCCTTGTTCAGTTCTCCAGCCGCGAAGGTAAGCAGTGGACGCACTCGCTTTCCGCCGCCCAAAACGGTATAACGCATGGCGTCATGCAGACGCTCGGGAGGAACGTCTGCGGCGGGAAGTAAGGTCTGCAGGGAAGTTTCTATGCGTACCTGGCGGCTCCTCGCCCAATCCTGGAAATCAGCGATCATCGATACCGGGCGGGGAGAAATTTTTTAGTGTATCAGCCTCAAGGAGACGCACCTGTTGTTGCGCATCCCGTAGCTTGGACTGACAATACTGTAGCAACTCCGCACCACGCTTATGGGCGGAGAGTGAAACTTCGAGCGGCATTTGTCCCGCTTCCATTTCAGCTACAATATTTTCCAATTCCGTCAATGCCACTTCAAAACTTTCTGGCCGCGAAAATTTGACGGGTCTAGCAGGCTTTGTCATGATAAGCACAGTGTCACAGAATAGATCCATTGCCGGGAATTTGCAAAAATAACGCAATAAGCAGGGTCAGGTCAATTAAATACATGAAACTTTCTTCAACAGCATCTTTTAGTCGAGATTATAGGCGTTTTAGAAAAGATATCACGCTCTCCCGGCTTGAGTAATTGCATTTTTTCAGCAAATGCTGGATTTTTAGCATAGTAATCGACTTTTTTGAACCCCTCAAGGAGGAAAAACACGCGATATGTCCAATCTTGTTGATGTTTCCCAACTGACGCAAACACCCACACAATTGCCTATTGGCTGGTATCTCGACCCTTATATTCTTGATTTGGAAAAACGCCTTTTATTCGATCAAGGCGCAGGCTATGTCGGTCACGAAATTATGCTGCCGAACGTCGGGGACTATTATGTGCTGGAGTGGATGAATAGTGCCAAGGTGCTGGTACGCAACAAAGATGGCATTGAGCTGTTGTCAAATGTCTGCCGCCATCGGCAATCTCTTCTGCTCAGAGGCCGCGGCAATACCAGAAATATTGTTTGTCCCGTGCATCGCTGGACTTATGACATGAATGGTACGCTGCTGGGTGCCCCCCAATTTTCCGAAAATCCTTGCCTTAATCTGGGCAGCACGCCGTTGCAGAATTGGAATGGCCTGCTATTTACAGGCAAACGAGATGTAACATGCGACATGGCTCATCTGGGCGTCTTGAAGAATTTTGATTTTTCAGGTCATGTGCTGGAGCGGGTACAGATAGAAGAATATGCCTGCAACTGGAAGACTTTTATCGAAGTGTATCTGGAAGACTATCACGTCGAATCATACCATCCAGGCTTAAGCAATTTCGTTAATACCGCCGAGTTGAAATGGGAGTTCGGCGAGTGGTATAACGTGCAGACGGTAGGGATAAATCATGGGTTCGCCCACGCCGGCACGCCAGTTTACGCCAAATGGCACGAACAATTGTTGCTCCAGACGCGGGGCAAGGCACCGGCCTATGGCGCTATCTGGATGCTCTACTATCCTAATATCATGCTGGAATGGTATCCTCATGTATTGGTAATCAGTACGTTGTTGCCGATGGGAGCAGAGCGTTGCACAAACGTGATCGAATTCTATTATCCTGAAGACATTGCCTTGTTCGAACGCGGGTTTATTGAAGTGGAACAGGCAGCCTATCGCGAAACCGCCGTCGAAGATGATGAAATCTGCAAGCTGATAACCGCAGGACGCCGCGCGCTATATGAGCAGGGCACTAATGAAATCGGGCCGTATCAATCGCCAATGGAAGATGGTATGGCACACTTCCATAAATTTCTGCGACGGGAAATTGGATCACACGTTTAACCCTGCCGCGTATCTATCTATAGTGAGTGACTTAGCCCATGATTACCATTGAGGAAACTGACAATCTTATAAACGTTGCCGTCTTCGGTGAATTCACTCTGGCTGATTATAAGGAATTCGAAGAACAGGTGATCTACAAATCCCGCTTTGAAA
>JBDSSX010000157.1:0-3624 GCA_039928555.1 Nitrosospira sp.
AGACAGTTTTGCTAGTTGGGAGAAGTCCATAGCGTGGTCTATAGACGCCGGGCAAGCGGCGAAAATGGCCGCAAACTGACCGCCACACTCGCGTAGGCTCGGAGAGCCGCCTAATGGATTATCTGGGTTTAATTCCGGCAGGCTGCTAGACTTCTCTGATCAAAATTCAATTTGAAAATTATCTGTTGCCGTTTTCAGGAGATTCGATGCGAAAAATCCTTTTATCACTGTTCCTGCTGTCGGTAGTTTCAGCAGCGGGAGCAGCCGAGAACAACATACGACCCGGATTATGGGAAGTCACAACGACGTCAATGTTGCTGGCCTTGGTGCCCCAGATTCCGCCGGACCAAATGCAACAATTGACAAGCTTGGCCAAGCAATATGGATTGGAGATGCCCCAGATCCAGAATGGAGCGGCAACGTCCAGAGTTTGCATCACTCAGCAAATGGCGGATGAAAAAATTCCATCCTATTTTCATCAAAATCAAATCGGATGCAGTGTTAAAAACGCGGTCCGGACAGAAAATAGCTACACGATGGATCTCGTCTGTACCAATCCTCAATTAAAAGGCAATGGAAGAGCGGAGGGAACGTTTACGACCCCCGAGAGCTTCTCGGGATGGACAATATTCAAAGGCACTGTCCAAGATCGCCCCGTCAATGAACACGCAGATACGAGCGGCCGATGGATCAGTGCAAGCTGCGAAACGGTGAAGCCGCCACACTGATTCCCGTCCGCGAGCCGTTCCTTCATGCTTCTTCGCGCTCCTTTGTATATGCACTTCGTCAAGCCGAGAACGCCACAGTCATAGCGGCCACAACATCATACCCGTCAATTTGAAGCGGTTTCTTCCATCGCCTTGAGCAGCTTTTCGTGGATTCCCCCGAAACCACCGTTGCTCATGATGAGAACATGGTCGCCGGAATGAACCGCAGCTGCGATGGCTGCGATTAACTGCTCCAGATTGTCATGGCTCACTGCCCTGTCACCCATGGTACTCAACGCACCTTTCACGTTCCAGCCCAGGTTGGCGGTATAGCAAAACACCAGATCAGCCGCCGCGAGACTGTCTGCCAGACTGTCTTTCCATATACCCATTTTCATGGTGTTGGAGCGAGGTTCCAGCACAGCGATGATGCGTGTTCCATTCACCGTGTTGCGTAAGCCGTCGATAGTTGTCCGGATCGCGGTGGGATGATGGGCAAAATCGTCGTACACCGTAATGCCATTGATTACACCACGCACCTCCATGCGGCGCTTCACGTTTTTGAATTGCATCAGCGCGGCAATAGCCATGTTTACCGGCACACCGGCATGACGAGCGGCAGCCAGCGCAGCCAACGCATTCATGCGATTATGTTCGCCCAGCAACTCCCAATGCAATGTTCCCTGAGTTTCGGCCATGAAACGAATAGCAATTCCGCCATCGGCCAGGGCATCCGCCTGCCAGCCATCGGCCATTCCTACTCGTTCCACCGGCGTCCAGCATCCCTTGGTCAGAACACGCTCCAGACTCTTCTCCTTACCATTGCTGACAATAAGACCGTTACCGGGAATTACGCGTACAAAATAGTGAAACTGTTGCTCGATTGCCGCAAGGTCCGCAAATATATCGGCGTGATCGAATTCCAGGTTATTGAGAATCGCGGTTCTGGGGCGGAAGTGAACAAACTTGGAACGCTTGTCGAAAAAAGCGGTGTCGTATTCATCCGCTTCGATGACAAAGAAAGGCGAATCGCCAAGCCTGGCCGACAACCCGAAGTTCCGGGGTATACCCCCAATCAGGAATCCTGGTTCCATACCGGCATATTCGAGTATCCATGCCAGCATCGAACTGGTCGTGGTCTTGCCGTGAGTCCCCGCGACAGCCAGAACCCATTTATCACGCAATATATTTTCCGAGAGCCACTGCGGACCGGAAATATAGGGAAGGTTGCGGTCGAGGATCTCCTCAATGAGCGGGTTGCCACGGGTCACCACGTTGCCGATTACGAACAGATCAGGATTCAGCCTGATCTGTTCCGGGGAAAACCCTTCTATCAACTTTATTCCCTGAGACGCCAGTTGAGTACTCATCGGCGGATAAACGCCCACGTCGCAACCGCTCACTTCATGGCCGGCTTCGCGTGCGATCGCCGCGATACCCCCCATGAACGTGCCACAGATGCCGAGAATATGGATGTGCAAGGCTTAACTCCTGAATATGAATGAATTATCCTAAATCCGGTGGTTGGACAGGGTGGAGTGTGCGGTTTTTGGGGTGTAGGGCAAGGCGCAACAACGCAAAATGGTTATTCCATTTCAAGGCGTTGCAACGCCGCCATGCACCATAAAAACCGTGCGATCCGCCCTGTAGTGGACTCACCCATAATGTGGACCTCAAATGACACATAAAATCCTTATGAATCATAGAACTAAACTCATAAATGAGCGGTCAACTACCGGATTTAGGATTATGCCTGGTGACGTAAATTAACGGTCTTCACCGGCTATTGCACAAAAAAACGGCCAACGGGATAAAACTGTTGGCATAGTCACAGGAACTGTGCCGGACTACGGCGAGGCCTACTCAATTCTAATTGGGACTGTATGTTGCACGCCAGTAACAAATCTCTGAAAATTCCCCATGGAGCGCGATGCTGGCTAACTCCAGGACCTGTTCAGAGTTAAGCCTGGTGCCTTCACGCAAGCATGCAATGGCTTGTTCCCCATTTTTTGTTACACTTACGGTTTTTACTCTCCGTTAATTCGTCATCAAGGCCCATTACGCAACGGGCCTAATGCGGAGCTTCCTCGATTTTCATGACCCGACCCCACTAGGCTACGTGTTGTCGCGCCCTCATACCTATGATGCGAGACTTATAAATCCCGAAATGGTAACTCATCCGTGTCGAGACGCCATTTCAGGATGAACATTCACACATGAAATCGCGTTTCCCCCGCTCCATTCGCTGGTCTGCTTTTTTATTCTGCCTTGTATTCAATGCACTTGCCGACACGCCATCATCAGCATCGAAAAACAGGAGCGAACGGACGAACCCCGCCGCCAAGGCAGAGATCAAGGATAACAATCCCGTAGTCATCGATGCGGAGCGTATACAGGGTCATCATGAATATGAAACCGAGGCCAGGGGCGAGACTGAATTGCGTCGCGGCCCTATTGTCTCGGTCGATCAAAACAACGCACCCATCAAACAATCCGCCGGCGCACCCAGCGCACCCGACGGCACTCCATTGCAGACGAAGCAGAACTATACACTATCGCCATTGGCAAATGATGCGCCCACTTTGAAAGCGCCTGTTACCGCCGTGGAAAGCAAAGACGATGCGCCAGTATTGGCCGGAATCGAGCACTTGCCAGGACATCTTGAGCGGGAGGGCGAGGCTAAGCTGCGCGGTGGTGCCCAAGGCAGCCAAACTGGACCTGCGCTTACTCCATCGACTCCAGTACCCGCATTGAAAGATGGAATCAAGTTGGCAATGCCGGAAGCGGGGGCAGAAACCATTCAGAACAGACCCGTATCTATTGGGACTGAGCAAATCTGGGGACACCTTGAGCAGGAGGGCGATACCCGCCTGCGTCTTGGCGGTGCGGTTGCACCGGACGATGTGCCCCGATTAGT
>JBDSSX010000158.1:0-10739 GCA_039928555.1 Nitrosospira sp.
GTCCTTATCCAGGAAACATCCTATCTAATATTCCAGGAGTTACTATGACCACCATTATCGTTTTTTCTCATCTTCGTTGGGATTTCGTCTATCAGCGACCGCAACATCTTCTCTCGCGACTGGCTGAAACCTACAAGATCATTTTTATTGAAGAGCCCATTTTCTGTGAGCAGGGAAGCTTTTTGGAGAGTTCTGTTGCCGGCCCTAACATTACCGTTCTCAAACCTCACACGCCCCTTTCTATTCCGGGGTTTCATGACGAGCAGTTGCCCTACCTGATTGAGTTGATGAGGCAATTTGTTGTGGGAGACGACAAGCACATTGTCTGGTTTTATACGCCCATGGCATTGCCTCTTTTGCATGAGTTGCATCCAATGCTCGTGGTTTACGACTGCATGGATGAGCTCGCTGCTTTCAAAAATCCTCCGAAACAGATGCTTCAACGCGAACGTGCGTTACTCAAGGTTGCCGATCTTGTCTTTACCGGCGGCCCAAGCCTTTACCGGGCCAAGCGGGACCGACATCCTAATGTCCACTGCTTTCCCAGCAGCGTTGATGTGGTCCATTTTGAGCAGGCGCTTGATCGTAACAATGCGCATCCGGCACACGAAGCTATTCCAGGTCCCAGGCTTGGCTACTACGGCGTTATCGATGAACGGATTGATACAGATCTTATTGCCCGCATTGCTGACTCGCATCCCGAGTGGCAAATCGTGCTGGTGGGACCCGTCGTGAAAATCGATCAGGCCATGTTACCAAGACGTCATAACATTCATTACCTGGGCCAACAACCCTATGAGGCGCTGCCGCAATTTCTTGCCGGGTGGGATGTATGCCTGCTTCCATTCGCGTTAAACGAATCAACGCGATTCATCAGTCCCACGAAGACACTTGAGTACATGGCAGCCGAACTGCCCATAGTCGGTACGCCAATAAGTGATGTTCTGGAACTCTACGGCGAAGTCGTGTCCATCGGAGCTTCCTCGGAGGACTTTATCAAAGCTTGTGAAACCGCGCTATTGCAAACCTCGGCAGAGCATGACCGACAAGTTCTCAAGATGAGACAGATGATACTGGTTACCTCTTGGAACACCACGGCGGAAGAAATGGGCGAACTGATGGAATCTGCAATAGCTAAGAAAAGGATGTTGGCCAGTTTCGCCGTCCCACCAGTGCAAGCTGATGGAGCGCGTCCTGATAAGCCTGAGGTAATTCACATCCAAAACAAAAAATGTGTCGTGATCGGTGCCGGTCCCACTGGCCTTAGCGCGGCTTACCATCTCGATGAAAAAACACTCTTGTTGGACCGGAACGCTACGGTAGGCGGATGGTGCCGATCTATCGAAGACAAAGGCTTCACCTTCGATCACGCTGGTCATATCATGTTTTCCAATGACCCCTATGTGAAGCAGCTTTACGAAATTCTACTCGGCAATAATGTTCACTGGCAAAATCGCGAGGCTTGGGTCTACAGTAAGGGAGTTCACACGCGTTATCCATTCCAGGGGGCCTTGTATGGCTTGCCGCCAAGCGTAATAAAGGAATGCATTGTCGGTGCCATGCAGGCACGCTATGGCATATTGAGAGAGAACTCTAAGCCGGTTTCTGCAGATTGCTCCATGGATGATCAGCCGGCGGAATTGTCTGACTGCTGTGCCGACGGCGTAGTGCCTGTCTCCGGAAAAACGCCTGGACGTGAAGAGCTCGCGCCCCCACAAAATAAACCAGAGAATTTTGAAGACTTCATTTACCGAATGTGGGGGGCGGGAATCGCGAAACACTTTGCCATACCCTACAATAAAAAACTCTGGACGGTACCCCTTACGGAAATGGAAACTTCCTGGCTTGGCGGCCGTGTCCCGTTACCGGATCTGGACGAAATTATCGAAGGCGGTCTCCAACCGGTTGCCAAACCGATGGGGCCCAATGCACGCTTCGGCTACCCTTTACGCGGTGGTTTTCAAGCAATGATGTCGGGGTTTTTGCCCCATATCAAAGGCCAAATCGAACTCAATGCAGACGTGAAACGCATATCGCCGAATCAGCATTTGGTCGAACTGCAAGATGGACGTGCCTTTCGTTATGAAAGCCTGATTAGCACCATGCCGCTCCCCGAATTGGTCCGTTCCATGGGAGATGAAGCACCGCAAAAGATCAAAAATGCCGCGGCTGCGTTGCGTCGTGTATCAGTTCGCTGCGTCAATCTTGGCATCGGACGTGAAAATATTAACGACAAGCACTGGATTTATTACCCGGAAGATACAATTTTCCATCGTATTTTTCTTCAGGGAAACGCGAGCCCCGAGTGTAATCCACCAGGTGGCTTCGGGTTGACATGCGAGATTTCCTACTCCCCAGCCAAACCGTTGCCGTGTGATGGCCAAGAACTCATTGATCAGTGCATGAAAGACTGTATCAAGGTCGGCATGCTGAGGCAAGACGATAAAATAATTACCGCCAATCTTGTAGACATGCCGTATGCCTATGTGGTGTACGACCATGCCAGATCTCATAGCGTGGAGACCATAAAGAGCTGGCTTTTGACGCGCGATATCGTTTTGGCGGGTCGCTACAGCGAGTGGGAGTATTACAATTCGGACCACGCTTTTCTTGCGGGCAGGAAAGCGGCCGTTCTGATCAAGGAAGCGGAGCCAAAAAGAAGATGTATGTCAATTAAATAGAATACACTCTCGTCGCCATACTTTCATCATGATAATAGACGCGCATATTCATTGTTCGGGTGAAGAAAACGTGGACGATGTGCTGCAGGCGTTAGACGTGGCATCCGTCGACAAGGCGATATTGCTGGCGCCCTTCTTGAGTGACAGCTATTCGTTGCATAAAGCCGATTCCCTACGAATGGCTAATCAGTATCTGGCCCGGCTGATTGCGGGTCATGAGGACCGGTTGATCGGCTTTGCGGTAATCAACCCATTACTCGAAAATGCATGCGACGACCTATGCCGGGCACATGAACTCGGTCTGCGCGGGCTCAAAATGGTGCCGACCGGCTGGTATCCCTACGATTACTGTGCACATCGGATTTATGAAACCGCATCCCAGCTGAACCTTCCCATCCTTTTTCATAGCGGTATTTTTATCGATGGTAAATCAGGCCGTTTTTGCCGTCCGGCTTTTTATGAAGCAATACGTGATCATCCAGGCCTGCGCGTTACCCTGGCCCATCTGGGATGGCCGTGGACCGACGAAGCCAATGCCGTAGGTTTGATCGATCTTATCAATGGAGTAGTGCCGGATGATAGCCAGTTTCGCTTCGATATTTCCTTTGGGGCCCCCCCCATATACCGTTTGGAATCGCTTAGAAAAGCGCTAGCTGTTCTGACACCGGAACTGCTGCAATTTGGCAGTGATGTGTTTTTGCCATGTAGCGGGGAGCTGATCAAGAGCAGAATTGATGAGGTTTCGGAGTTGCTGGAGCAATTGGATCTGGACAAACCCGGTCGCGAACGAATTATGGGTGGAACAGCCGCTGCCTGGCTGGGAGTAAAGTCAGTATGAAAATAATCCCTAGTGAGCGGCCAATCAACCTGCTTCAGGTTATCGGTGCCGCCATTGTCGGTGGCATGGAAACCTACGTTCTGCGTTTACTCGAGCATCTTCCGCGCGCCGGGTTTAATGTGGTTTGCCTATGTGTATGCGAAGGCCGCTTCACATCCCAGTTACGTGATATAGGCTGTACAGTCCATATTACTCCAATTAACGAAGATCCCGACTGGCAATCCATCCAGCTTGGAGTCGGCCTCATTCGCGCTGAGGAAATAGACATAATTCATGCCCATCTTCCGAATGCAAATTCGCTTGCCGGCATCCTGAGCAAGCTGACCGCCACGCCTATGTTAGCCACCATCCATAGCCGCTATCTAGGCATGCGCGATTTCGAAGTGCACAAGCTCATGCAAACTCATATCCATGTGGTTGCGAAAACGGCTTACTTTCATGCATTGAGCCTGGGTGTTCCTTCAGGCAAATTGCGTTTCATCGCAAATGGCGTCGATACGGAAATTTTCCGTCCGAGTGCCAAAAGTGATTATCTTCACTCCATCATTAATATCGCTCCGGATACTCCCCTCATCGGATATATAGGACGACTTTCCTCCGAAAAAGGTCCAGAGGTGTTTATAGAGGTGGCGGGTAAAGTACATAAAAAGCAGGCGAACTGCCACTTCGTATTAGTGGGTGAGGGGCCCATGCGGGAAAAACTGGAGCGCGATATAGACAATCTCGGCCTTCGCGATCGTATTCATTTGGCTGGTTTACAAGGCGACATGTCCCGTGTCTATTCCTCGCTTGATCTTGCCGTATCAACTTCGTATTCCGAAGGGATGCCACTGGCACTAATCGAAGCGATGGCGTCCGGTATCCCGGTAGTCGCAACTAATGTTGGCGGTGTGAGCGATATTGTCGAGGTAGGGTGCACGGGGTTCCTCCACAGTGTCGGCGACTTGGATGGTCTCGCAAATAGTATCGCAACCTTGATGTTTGACGAATCAATGCGTGAAGCAATGGGAAAATCAGCGCGCAAACGGATCAAAGAGAAATTTGAACTTAAAGATTGCGTCAGCCAGACATCGGAATTGCTGCGATCGCTTACCCAAACTGATTCTCGTAGTGAAACTAGAGTGGGCATGATGGACGTTCGTTTAAAACCTACATCTAAGTAACTGTAAATGACAATGGTTTATTGAAATAATAAATTGGGTAGTTGCAACAAAAGAAATAGCAATTTACTGTCTTCCAATAATGGGAACCGCATCCATAGTAGGCTAATGACGTTCTACATCGCCTTCAACGGCAGTATTACGTAGCGAACGACCTCTTCCTGTAATTCCAAACTACTCAAATGGGGGTGCCACGAGATGTCGTGAGACGCATCCGTGAGGCTGAATCCTCTTGTTATTGGCTCTCGAACATTCATCAATGTACGACAGCGTACCGAAATTTTCGAATCAAAGACCCATCATGCGCACTACGTGATCTGCTCTTGTTTCCCCATCCCTCTGACAGGATTTAATATGCCAACCAAAGAAACTATCAATGCTGACAATCGCTCAACCATTGGCGGCCCGACCGATATGCAGGGTACGCCGGCCAATGATTTCACCGCCAAGCTTGCAGGCACTCAGGAGCTTGCCGCTGCCATGCCGTATAACACGAACAAGGCGCTTGAGCACGGCGATGTTTCCGCTTCTCCGGAGAAGGGCCCAACGGTAGATGTCCCCGATCCGGTTGTCACAGGCAGCACATTAACCGAGACGATTTCATCCGAAAAGACGGGCGAGGGTGAGGCTCGATTGGGTTTCAATCCGGGTAACGAATCGCTTGACCGGGTTCGGGTCGATTCCAGTGAGCGGACGCTTACGACTAATCAGGGTGTACCCGTTGCCGATAACCAGAATTCGCTGAAAGCCGGGCTTCGTGGCCCGACGCTGCTGGAAGATTTCATTCTTCGGGAAAAGATAACCCACTTCGATCACGAGCGAATCCCCGAGCGGGTAGTGCACGCGAGAGGGTCGGCCGCGCACGGATACTTCGAATGTTATGAGTCTCTCGCGAAATATACCCGGGCATCCCTGTTTGCTGAAGCGGGCAAGCGTACGCCGGTTTTCGTTCGTTTCTCCACCGTTTTCGGCGAGCGCGGGTCAGCCGACACAGCGCGCGATGCCCGCGGTTTTGCGGTGAAGTTTTATACGGATGAAGGCAATTGGGATCTGGTGGGAAACAACATTCCTGTTTTCTTTATCCAGGATGCGATGAAGTTTCCCGATCTGGTCCATGCAGCGAAACCCGAACCCCATTTTGCTATTCCGCAGGCCTCGACCGCCCACGACACCTTCTGGGATTTCGTTTCCCTGATACCGGAATCCGCTCACATGCTCATGTGGGTTCTTTCAGACCGGGGAATTCCCCGCAGCTACCGCATGATGCAGGGCTTTGGCGTCAATACTTTCCGGTTGGTCACGGCTGAGGGAGTCTCGCACTTTGTCAAATTTCACTGGCAACCGCTGGCTGGAACCCATTCCCTGGTTTGGGATGAAGCGGTAAAAATTGCCGGTGCCGACCCCGATTTCCATCGGCGCGATTTGTGGGAGGCAATCGAAACCGGCGTCTATCCCGAGTATGAATTGAGCATGCAGATTTTTACTGAAACGCAAAGCGAAGAATTCAGTTTTGACATATTGGATGCCACCAAGCTCGTACCGGAAGAACTGGTGGCGGTCATTCCCGTCGGCAAAATGGTGCTTGACCGCAACCCCGATAATTTCTTTGCCGAAACCGAGCAGGTCGCATTCTGTGCTGCGCACATCGTGCCCGGGCTGGATTTCAGCAACGATCCGCTGTTGGCGGGCCGCATTCATTCGTATGTCGATACCCAGATCACCAGGCTGGGCGGACCGAACTTCCACGAGATACCCATCAATTCCCCGGTGGCACAAGTCCACAACAACCAGCGCGACGGCATGCACCGTCAAGCCATAAACAGAGGCCGGGTGGCGTATGAGCCGAATTCACTGGCGGGCGGATGCCCATTCCAGGCGGGTGCAGCCGGCTTTACTTCCTTTCCTCAACCCATTGCCGGGGACAAGGTGCGCGGGAAACCGGAGCGTTTTGCCGACCACTATACGCAGGCGACTCTGTTCTGGAACAGCCAGACAGCGGTCGAGAAGGCGCATATCATAAGCGCGTTCCGTTTCGAACTGACACGCGTGCAAACTCCAGCGGTACGCGAGCGTGTGGTGGCGATGTTGCTGAATGTAGCGGAAGACCTGGCAGAAGGCGTCGCCTACGGTCTGGGAATGAAGGCGCTGCCGCCTGCTCAACCGAAAGCCCTCATGCAGGCAACTGTCCCGGAGGTAGCCTCATCTCCGGCACTCTCGCTTTTCGCTCGCACCGGCGATGGAAGCATCGCGACCCGGCGGATTGCGATCCTGGTCGCCGATGGCGTGGATGGGGCGAGTGCAAGGGCGCTGCAGGAAGGACTGGCTGCAGAAGGAGCCGTGCCACGTTTCGTGGGTATTCGTTTAGGCGCCGTGCAAAGCATGGATGGTCGTGACATTGAAGTTGAAGCGACGTTTGAAACGATGCCCGCCGTGCTTTTCGACGCCCTTGTCGTGCCCGGGGGGCATGAAGATGTACGAAACCTTGGCGGCGTGGGACAAGCGGTGGAATTCATCAAAGAGCAGTATCGCCATTGCAAGCCCATCCTGGCGCTGGGTATCGGCAAGGAATTAATCGAGCGTGCAGGTGTGAATCTGAAACTGCCATCCGGTGAACTCGATCCGGGAGTGCTGGCATTCTCGGATGAAAGCCTCGATGACATCCTGCCGCAATTTATTGAAGCCGTTGGGATGCACCGGCACTTCGAGCGCGAAACTGACCCCCCACGCGTTTAAAGTCCGCGAGAAAGGTTGAAAGAATAGGGCGACGCAGTGCGTTGTCCCTATTCTCTTGTTCACGGTATATGCTGATCTATATATTTGTAATATATAGCTTTGCAATCTTAGCTTAGCTGATTGATTTCCTGGTAGATGGGACTGCTCCCTCAAATGGCGGGTGGGCCATATTACCTGGTTCTTCCAAACCATTAATGGTCTATTAAAAAATGAACTTATGGGGCGGGCTCGAATGCACGGTCAATCGCGTAGCGAACGGTTACTTCAGCCAGTTGGACCGCAATGGACATGCTAGCCGATTATGTGATCTGGAGAGGTTTGAATCTCTCGGCATAAGTGCGATACGATATCCCGTGCTCTGGGAGCTTATTGCTCCGAATGGTCCCGACTCCGCTGATTGGTTATGGTCAGACGTTCGATTGAATGAGTTGAGAGGACGAGGCATTACACCCATCGCGGGGTTAATGCATCATGGAAGCGGTCCTTTATATACTAGCTTGATCGATTCAAATTTGCCGAAACATCTCGCTGCGTTTGCAGGAGCTGTGGCGCAACGCTATCCATGGATCGAATATTATACTCCAGTGAATGAGCCGCTCACTACAGCCCGGTTTTGTGGTTTGTATGGCCTATGGTACCCACATGGACGCGATGACCGGATTTTTATTCAGGCTCTCCTGAATCAGTGCAGAGCTATAGTTTTGTCAATGCGTGCCATACGCGAAATCAATCCCGCTGCGAAGCTGATACAGACGGATGACTTAGGAAAAACGTATAGCACACCAGAAATGTCTGATCTGGCCAATTTTTACAATGAGCGGCGATGGCTCTCCTGGGATTTATTATGCGGAAAAGTGGGACCAAAACATTCCCTTTGGAATTATCTGATCGCAGCGGGAATAGAGCCGTCAGAGATCCTTTGGTTTCGTAAAAACATGTGCCATCCGGACATTATCGGTATCAACTACTATATAACTAGCGAGCGCTGGCTGGATCAGCGCATCAAACGATATCCAAAGCATTGCTTAACAACCTATCACGCCTATAAATACGCAGATATTGAACCCGCGCGGGTTTTAGCTCGGCCAACGCCGGGTATAGGCCCATTGTTGGCAGAAGCCTGGGAGCGATATCAGTTGCCTCTTGTCGTGACCGAAACGCATATAGGTGCTCATCGTGAAGATCAGCTGCGCTGGCTGCTTGAGATCTGGGAAGCGGCCAAGCACGCCCAGCAACAGGGGATTGATATTCGCGCGGTTACGGTATGGGCATTATTAGGATCTTATGACTGGAATAGCCTAGTTACCGAGTGCAAAGGCTATTACGAGCCAGGCCCCTTCGATGTGCGCTCTTCCGTTCCCCGCCCCACAGCCGTTGCAACCCTCATGCGCGAACTTGCTTACGAAAGCCCACCTTCCCATCCGGTATTAAAGGGTTATGGGTGGTGGCGCCGAGATGGACGTTTTAGCTGTCAGCCTGTAGCAACGCGCACTGCCGTCACGTCACTTCACCGGGAGCGCCATGATGCGGGGGGTGAAATAGCTCGCCCTATTCTCATCACTGGAGCGACTGGCACATTAGGCACCGCATTTGCGAAAATATGCCGAGAGCGCAACTTAGCGTTTGTGTTGCTAAACCGGCAACAAATGGATATAGCAATACACGCTTCAGTGGAGAGAGCTATTGCCCAGTATCAGCCTTGGGCGATAGTGAATGCAAGTGGCTACGTTAATGTCGACAATGCTGAAAATGATGTGGACCGCTGTTTCCGAGAAAACACAATTGGCCCATCCATCCTTGCCGATATCTGTGCAAGAGATAGCATTAACCTCCTGACATTCTCAAGCGATCTCGTATTTAATGGGGAGCAGCGACACCCTTATGTTGAAAGTGATGAGATTTCCCCTCTGAATGTTTATGGGCGGAGCAAGGCGGAGGCGGAGCAAAAGGTGCTCCGAAAATATGCTCGTTCGCTGGTTGTGAGAACAAGCGCGTTTTTTGGGCCATGGGATTGCTACAATTTTATTACTCAGGGGTTGAAGGCACTGGCCGAAGGCAGGGCATTCACTTCCGCAAACGATATCACCGTGTCACCAACCTACGTTCCCGATTTAGTCAATACCAGTCTTGACCTGCTTATCGACGGCGCAGCAGGGATTTGGCACTTGACTAATGGTCAATCGATGACGTGGGTGGACCTCATCTTAAAAGCGGCCGAGAAGGCCGGAATCGATGCAAGCTCGCTCGATCCACGGGGTGGCAATCAGTTAGGATATATTGCTGCTCGTCCATATTACAGTGCCTTATCGAGTGAGCGAGCAATACTTTTACCAACGTTGGATGATGCACTTGACCGTTATCTGCATATGCAACAGCAAAAGATCAGAGATAATGCTGAAGAAACGAAAATGTGCGGGAATAGTGTTATCACATAGCTATAGCAAGCTATGGCGTTGGATTTGCTCCTGCACTCATCAACGTGAGTGTACCTCCCCTCCATTTCTCCTTTTCTCCATCTCTATGAGGGTGATCTATCAACCATCAGTCGTAAATTGCCGTACATTAATAGGTGCGGCTCCGCACCGAATTTTTTTAAAAATTTCCTCATAGTATCTTCGCTCCGGCGGGGCGAGAGATGAAACATTTTTAATCCATTATTGTTTTGCCAGGAGACTACTATGACCCAAGAGAAATCACATCCTCCCACCGAACCGTTCACTCCTGATCCTACGAGGAAAAATATCCACCATCACAGAGATCCAGCCAGTGATTTACCCACGGATCCCATCAGGGACGGAAAGCCTGATCAGGACGGTAATAAAGCCGAAAGCTCAAAACAGAAGGGTAAGCGTGACCAGCCTGGCTATTAATGGCCAACCCCTGAAAAGGTAAAATTAGCCCAATCGCAGACAGTCCGTAGGAAACAGTCTGCGATTTGTCCTTGTCGTGACGACTACTTGATAATGTGTAACAGCGGCCATCGGCCTTACTTTTCTTGGTAATGATGGTCGCTTGTATTCAATTAAGCAGCGTCTTTGTGACGCGCGTAGAATCGCTGCGCCCGGCAAGGGGCCCGGCCACCGAAATATCTTCATCAAGCTCGTCCCAATGAATGCCGTTAACACAAACGGTCGAATTATACAATCCGATCAATCCTGCTCCTCATGGAGTAAATAGCTTATTTTTCTGCCCGAGTCCACGAATGGTGGGCTGACGATGATCACGTGGATTGCCGCTCTGTCTGAATCCAATTCAGACAGAGTTTCGTCAAGCAATAACGACGCGCTTAACACGTCTTAACTTTCAGGGAATCAGGACAACCTTGCG
>JBDSSX010000159.1:0-12341 GCA_039928555.1 Nitrosospira sp.
ATTTTTTCATCATTTTGCCATGCTTATCAATTTCATCCGGGGTGCCAATCATTATCTCGTGTTTTTTCTTGCCGGTGTTCTTAAGCACGAATTTTATCGTTTCACCCTGTTTCACTTTTATTTCAGAAGGTTTAAAACGGTTCTCCACCATTGTTATTTCAATGGTGCGTGACACTTTGCTCAGATCACCAGGGCTGCCAACGGTGCTATCTCCACCCGGATGACTCTCGTCGGCGGAGGTTCCGGCTGAAATCAAGCCCAAGGTCAGCGCAGATACGATCAAAGGGTGCTTCATATATTCTCCTTTCCGTAGAGATTCCCATACCCCTTTTTTAAGCATGATTACGTTAACATCAATATAGCAAAAAAATGTACCGTCACCCATTTTATTCTAACCAGGACGTATCTGATGTGCTTTTAAATCGTGGGGCGCGAACATATTTTATTACTTTGTGCCGCTATCATGGTTAAAATGTCTTGATCAGTAGGATTGGGCAGATGTAATGTCATGGCGTGATAAACCGGAAAGCAGCTTTGTAGTTCCTATTTCTAATGGCTGGGCAGCCTGTGGGATTTGAAGAATCGAAGCGA
Organism: Nitrosospira sp.; assembly: GCA_039928555.1. Classification (GTDB taxonomy): domain Bacteria; phylum Pseudomonadota; class Gammaproteobacteria; order Burkholderiales; family Nitrosomonadaceae; genus Nitrosospira. The sequence continues at coordinate 592 of JBDSSX010000159.1, forward strand.
AAAGAAAAGAATGACCGAGCGCGGACAGATATTGAAAGGCGATAGTTGTTCATTAATCAAAAAGCGGCGAAATATAGACCAGCCAGCCGCTAAGTGTTTTCAGTCTGTACTAAATGAGCTCCAAATAATCCGGTTATAGCTTGGCCAAATGCTATGCTATGAGCCGAATCGGCCGCATACAAGTGTGCTGGTACCTATATTTACTTTATATAACAATAACTTGTATGCTACTCACCCTGCTGAGATGAAAATACCATATATCGATATCCTTTGCCCTCTGCGCTCGTTATTCTTGACGCTGTGTCTTGTATCCGCGTTCGCGCTCTCCGGTTGTGTATCGCCCATCGCGCTCAATCGTGCAGTCGGGGCCTATGATGAAGCCATCACCAGCGCTGCGTCCAGACAGCTATTGACAAATATCGCCCGCGCTCATCACCATCAACCGATACATTTTACCGGGGTTTCGAACGTCGCGGCCACCTTCGATTTCCGCTTCAGCGCAGGGGCCACTCCCGCGTTGGGGGGGCTTGCCGGACAGGTGTTAATGCCGATATTCGGCGGCAGCGTCGCGGAAAATCCTACCATCAGCATTGTCCCAATCGAAGGCGAAGAATTTACCAAGCGGCTGCTCACCCCGTTTCAGCAAGGCAAGCTCACGCTTCTGCTCCGTCAGCGCTTTGATATCGATCTCTTGCTGAGGTTGATGGCGCAGGAAGTGCGTATTCAGGGTTCCACACCACAGGTTGCGTATCGAAATAGACCCTCTGATTCATCGGGCTACGAAGTGTTCCGTCGCGTGGTGCTGCATCTTTCGGCCATTCAAGACCAAAACCAGCTCTATGCTGAACCGTTGAATCTGGAACGCACCTGGATCATTCCCGCCGGTTCAGTTTCGGCGGAAGGCTTTCAGGCTCTGGAGAAAGAGTTTTTCGTGCTCTATAACAAGCAGGACAATACTTACACGCTTCGTAAACAAGTGCCAGGTCCGATTCTCATCACCAACTATGATCCCGAAACGCTATCCCTGGAGGAACGTACGCAGTTGAACAAAGAAGCAGGGATCTGGAATCCCCACGATGTTGCTTTCGACATTCGCCCTAACCTTCCAGGGGGAGAGTGGCCAATGAGAGGAACCTTCCGGCTCAGAAGTTTTCACAAAATTCTCAACTTCCTCGGCCGTTCTCTCGGCGACGAGCCGGAGTATCATGTCGAGAAGGACATACGGACGCTCGACATAAAAGGCGACGAAAATCCAATCGCCACTATGGGACTCGTCGTGTCGGATTCACCGCCATTGGAAGCCGATCTTTCGATCCGCTCGCATAATCGGTACTACTCGGTGAATACCGTTGGCCCGCTTGCTCGTTGGAACCGGGATGCCTTCCAGATGTTGTACCTGTTGTTTCAAATGACCATCACGGATTTGCCGCGCACCGGCGTGCCGAGTATCACGATTGCCAAGTAATCCACCTCCACAAGCGTCGCAAGGATTGCTGAGGGCGTTCGGGTTGATGGAAAACGATCGAGCCATAAGGCACACGATCTTCGGGCGGACTATAGCGCCGTTGAATGGCGCCGGTCAACGGGATTGTTTTGCAGTGGGGCTGTGTATTCCGAGAAACGCCATTTCCCTGGTGCAAGACCGTGCAGGGAATATGCGCCGATAGCATGGCGGATCAACCGCAGCGTAGGGAAAGATACAGCCGCCGTCATATGTCTTACCTGGCGGTTCTTGCCTTCTGTGAGCGTCAATTCGATCCATGAAGCGGGAATATTTCTACGTAAGCGAATGGGCGGTGTGCGCGGCCAGAGGCTCTCTGGTTCTTCCATCGGGCGTACTTGCGCCGGCATTGTCTTGAATTGCCTCAGCGTTACACCCCGGCGCAGTTTATTCAGAGCGATTTCATCCGGCACCCCCTCTATCTGTACCCAGTACGTTTTGGGCAGTTTGTGCACAGGATTGCTGATTCGGTTCTGCAATTTGCCGTCATTGGTGAGCAGCACCAAGCCTTCGCTATCGGTATCGAGTCGGCCCGCGGGATAAAAACCCGGCAGCTGTATGAAATCCTTGAGAGATTTGTGCCCAGCTTCAGGCGTGAACTGGCAAATTACCCCGTAGGGCTTATTGAAAAGAATCAGACGTGGCACGGGTTATTTTAATCTGTCAGATTAACGAAATGCACAACTCTTGCTAAAAGAATGGAACGAAAATCAATCCGTTTCGGAATCGGTTGCCTTAAATAACGCGTCCGGCCCTAGCATCGTTTGCCGGATTTCAACGACTTTGCGCCGCGATTTGATTCCGTGTTTGAGCGTCACCTGACATAGCGGCACACCAAAAGTCGCAGCGAGAAACTCCAGCAGTGCGGTGTTGGCCGCACGCTCTACGGGTGGCGCGGCAAGCCTGACTTTCAGCGCATCGCCATGCAGCCCAACGGCCTCGGTGCGTTTCGCGCCAGGTTGTATGTGGAGGGTAAGGATGAGCCGCTGGCCGCCATCATCGCTGCGGTACCAAGTCTGGCGTGGCATATCTGGCGGCACAAAGAATCTCCCGTGACGTATCAATACCTAGCATCAGAACAGAAGAGAGATTTCCTTTATTGTTCCTGCCACCACAAACAGCAGTAATTGAATGATCACCAGCACAAACAGGGGCGACAAGTCGACATTGCCGATGGGTGGAATACGCTTGCGGATAATTCCGAGGAATGGCCGTGTGAAGCTATCGAGCGTGGGAGCCAGCGGGGTGTGAGGGTTGAACCAGGAGAGTACTGCCTGCATGATTATCGCCACCAAGATAATGTAGAGCGTCATTTTGATAATTTCCATCAATCCCAGCAGCGCCAGTCCCGTAATCGCGATGCCGATAGTCGACCTGAACTCGTACCCCTGAAGCATAAGCGCGCCGGCCAGCAGAATGCATTGCGCAAGCCAGGCCAATAATAATGTGGAAAGATCCATTCCGCTATATCCGGGGATTACCCGGCGTGCGGGCCGTACGATAAAATCGGTAAGCGCCACGAGAAATTGAGACAGCGGGTTGCGGTAGGGCGCGCGTAGCAGTTGCATATAAAAACGCAGCAGCAGCGCCAGAGAAAACAGACCCAGCAGGGTGTCGAGCAGAAATATCAATATCTGGCTGAGCATGTGGCTCCCTAAAATTTATGTCGTACCAAACTCGTCGCCTAATTCACGCGAGCGCTGGTTTGCCACATGAATCGCGCCTATGATCGCATTCTTGACCCCGGCATTCTCCAGGGCCTGTATCGCGCGTTCCGTAGTGCCGCCTGGTGAAGTTACTCTGGCACGGAGTGCGGTGACGTTCTCATCGCTCTGACTTGCAAGCCGCGCTGCGCCAAGAAGAGTCTCGAGACTCAACCGCCGTGCCTGGGCCGCATCCAGTCCCAATTCCTGTCCCGCCTTTTGCATGGCTTCAATGAAATAGAATACGTAAGCCGGGCCGCTGCCGGAGAGGGCCGTAACCGCATCCAGCAGCTCCTCGCGATCGCACCATAGCACGGAACCTACCGCCGCGAGTATAGTCTCGGCATTATGCTTTTCCTCCACGCTTACCCCAGGTAACGCATATAGGCCGGTAACAGCCGCGCGAATCAATGCCGGCGTGTTGGGCATGGCTCGCACCACATGTTCGTAACTACCCATCCAGCGGCTAATATCAGTGGCGCGAATACCGGCGGCGATAGAAATGACCAGATGCTCTCTGAGCAACGCCGCAAGCTCCTGCGCCACCGCTGAAAGCTGCTGCGGCTTTACCGCCAGCAGGATTACGTCGCTATCGGATACGCCTTTGGCGAGTTCCGCCACGGCTTCAACTTCAAATTCGTGTTTTATTTTCTCACGCCCTTCAGCGCTGATTTCCACTACCCGTATTTGTCCAGGCGAATAACCTTGCTGCAACAGTCCGCCGATCAAGGCGGATGACATATTGCCGCCGCCGATAAATGTGATGTTCATGGAGCTCCTATGATTGTGAAGTCTCGTAAATGCAATTCACCCCGTAGCAGCCTTACTCGGAAGGTGAGAGTCAAATAATACGAAATATTGTTATTAATCATAACACTGATCTATTAATGAGCGGTCAACACCGGATTTAGGATGATATATCTTGGAAGGTTTTATAAGCCAGATAGCCGGGAGAACCGGTGGGGGATCAGTATTTCTGTAGCATTGATGGCAGTCTGGTTTGTGCTGGTCAATTCGCGGATTCTCTGTGAAGCGGGGAGGTCGCTGAATGTTGGCGACCATCTGAGCGCACGTTCGCCACTCGGGGGGTCATGCTGCCTGTTGGCCGGCGGGCAGCGGTGCTGGCTTAACACCCCTTGCGACACGCGCGTTTAGACGAAGGTGGCCGGCGAAACCGAAAATCGTTGCGCCAAGGTACGCACCTGGCGGATGTTGAGATCGCGCTTCCCAGAAAGGATTTCCGAGACCACACCTTGGCTGCCGATTTCCGGCAGATCGCCTTGCTTTAGGCCATGCTGTTCCATCAGGAACTTCAATGCCTGCACGCCCGTGGTTTCGGGTACGGGATGATGCTCAGACTCGTAGTTCTCGATCAAGTCGCCGATAATGTCCACAAGACCCATGGCTGGGTGATTTTCTTTCCCTCCTGTTTCGTCGAGTAGCGCTGCGAGCATTTCTCCCATCCTCTGGTAATGCGCTTCATCTCGAATCGGGCCAATATCGGTGGTGCTCCGGAAGGTTTCCCAAGCCGGGAGCAGTTGTTTTACTTGGATGCAAGCATTCATGTCTTCCAGGCTCCTTTGTCATATTCCCGATGAGTGAGTACCGCCTTCACAATGTATCTCATGATGAGATTATTTGCAACTGCCACTATCATCACCTGCACACGAGCTACGGTGATTAATTTGGGAGCCGAATTTAGCCGGCTAAAGTGTAGGGCGTAATAAGCGAAGCGCATTACGCCGTATGAGATTCTCTCATGTCAGTGCCTTGCCTAGTTATTGTTGTGTCAGGTGTCAGATGTCAGGTTTTCGGAATCCGCTGCACAGCGCGGTAACGACCCGCTAACCCGGCAGGTGGGCTTGCTTCGCATGGTGTTGAAACTGGTAGACATGCGGCGCAATGCGCTTTGCTTATTACGCCCTACTTCTTACAGTGGCTATCGCTGACAATGCGGGCAATAAAAACTTGAGCGCTGCCCCTGCCTGATTTGCTTGATAGCTGTACCGCACTTCCGGCACGGTTGCCCGTTTCTCTGATACACCCAATACTGTTGCTGGAAATAGCCGGGATTGCCGTCGCTGTTGACGAAATCGCGCAAGCTGCTACCGCCTGCTTCGATCGAGAGATTAAGCGTTTTCTTTATCGCTTGTACCAATTTCTGGTACCTGCGCACACCGATCTGCCCCGCGGGGGTTATGGGATTGATGCCCGTGCTAAAGAGTGCTTCGTTTGCGTAGATATTGCCAACGCCGGCGACAATGCGGCTGTTCATCAGCACTTCCTTGATGCTGGCGCTACGGCGTCGAGTCTTTTCGTATAACAATTTCCCACTGAACGCTTCAGTAAGCGGCTCAGGCCCGAGTTGAGCCAGTAAAGCATGGTGCATGGCATCACCGGTTGCCCACAGCACTGCGCCAAAACGGCGCGGATCTTTGAAACGCAGAATCATGCCGGTATCCAGTATCAGATCGATATGATCGTGTTTCTGCGGCGGCGCGGCAGCGGGAAGCAACCTCAAGCTGCCGGACATCCCGAGATGCAGGATCAGTGTGCCGTTGCCACAGTCGAACAGGAGGTATTTGCCGCGCCGGGTCACCCTATTAATTTTCAACCCGTAAACTGTGTGCCCGAGATCGTGGGGCACCGGCCAGCGCAGGCTCGGATTTCGTATCGTAGCACCAACAAGACGGTGTCCCTCCAGATGAGGGACGATGCCACGACGGATAACTTCGACTTCAGGTAGTTCAGGCAATTAGAATATCTCTGTAAAGTTCGGGGTTCATCTTCTTCTGCGCAGCCACCATATGATCAGTCCGCTTGCCAGAAAAACCAGCGGCAGGACGATGAGGAAACCGCCTGCGATTATGATAAGCGCCGATTCACTTAAAACCAGGTTGCTATCGAGCGTGGCACGGGGTTGAATGGTAATGAGATTTTCGTCGCCAGTGAGCCAGTTGACGAGATTAATGCCAAAATCCAGATTGTTGCCGTTGCCCAGATACGTATTGGCAAGAAAATTCCCGCTACCGATGATGGCGATGCGCTGTTCGCGGTCATGCAGGGTGCGGCTCAGGGTGGCAGCGATGCTTACGGGGCCGGATATATCATACATTTTGTCAAAGGCGATGCCGGAATCCAGTTTGCCGGTTTCCACCCATCCGCGGTGCGCCGCCTCCACCAGCGAAATACTATGCCATTCGTCATTTTCATTAACGATTATCTGACGGGCAAAAGGAAACATCGTAATGTAGTCGAAATTGTGTGTAACCGGATGCTGTCCATAATTCGCGCCTAGTGCGACGGTGATGGGTAATTTCAATTGCTGGGCCTGGGGATCAACCACCACGCCCGGTATGAGCGTCAGCTCCAGTTTCTCGGCGAGCGGTTGTAGTCCATGCAAGGGTCCCTGATCTATTAGCCACAACAGGTTGCCGCCGCGGCCGATATACGCAAGTAGTTTGTCCACCTCCCCTTCCCGCAGATCAACTTGTGGCGAGGCAATAACGAGAATGCTCGCGTTAGCCGGTACATCGTGGTCAATAGAAAGATTGAGCGTCCCGGTCTTGAACCCCTTGACCATCAACTGTTTGCCAAATTCTCCCAGGTCATGCCCGGCCATACCGTCCAGCTTGCGCTCGCCGTGGCCGGTAAGTGTCATCACCCGTTTTTCCCCGGAACGTGCCAGCCGCATCAGCAGATTGGTGAGCGCCTGTTCGTTGACTGCGGTGAGGTGTTCGCGTCTGCCTTTGAACGTTACCACCACTTCCCCATTGACTTGGATGCCCGCTTCCTGTGTGAGTTTCGGCTGCTCGACGGGATCGATGAATGTGACGGTGATATCGGATTTGACACGCTGATAACGCGAGAGGAATTCACTGATGATCTTGCGAATATTCCCCAATTGCGCGTCTTGAGCCGTGGCGTAGACCGTGACGCCAAGTGGGCCGCTAAGTTCTTTTAGTACTTCCACGCTTGCCTGGCTTAAGCTGTTGCGTCCATTCTGGCTGATATCCCACTGAATACGAGTTTCCCGCGCAAGATAGCCTAGCAATCCGGCCAACGATATCAGCAGCACCACAAACACGCTGTTTTGCACCAGCCAATGCAGACGCTGTTGGTTAGTGACCGTGGTCATTAGCCTGAAGCCGGCAGTTGGTCACTCATTTTTCGGCTCATTTCCCACTCATTTTGCAGCTCGGCGCCAGGACCTGTAATGACTTTTTGTTCCACTTGATCCACCTTCCTGATGAGTTCGCTACAGTGCGGATTCAGGTTTATTCACACGGCGGTGCAGGTTAACCGCGCAGCCGTTCCCCATCCAGCCGGCGAACGGACAGCACTATAAAGACAAGGATAAACAGGGAGAAGTATGCAAGATCGAAAGTATCGATGATGCCGCGATTGAAATTTTCATAATGCCCGAGTAGGGAGAAATCACGTGTAATACTGTCCTTGCCGTCCCCCGCGGCAATGTCTAATATCCATAACACCAACAGTGTGCCTAGAGTACCTGCGGCCGCGATCGCCGGATGGGCGCTGAGACAGGAGAAATAAAGCCCGAGAGAGGCGAAACAAGCGGTTATCAGGAATAGACCAGCGGCATTGCTCAGCAACAAGCCGAAATCCAGCGTACCTCCCGCCAGCAGAGACATCGACAACGCGGTGACCAATGCAATTACAGCGGAAAAGAAAATCATCAGGCTGAGAAATTTTCCCAGAACAATGCCGGTCATCGAAATAGGTGCGGAAATGAGGAAAGTCATGGTGTGATTCCGGCGCTCTTCGGCAATAAGGCGCGCAGTTAAAAGGGGCGTGATCATAAGCAGCACTACCGCAGCCATTGCGAATACCGGCGTAATAATGGTTTCCGTCGCGCCTGGCGGGTTGGCGATGTTCAGCAGTTGCGGTTGAATTTGCAGAAACGTATCGAGATGCGCCAGAAAAATCCAGGTTAGCACTAATTGCACCAGCGCAAGTAATATCCAGGCCAGCGGCGAGCCAAACAAAATTCTTAATTCTTTCCAGGCAATGGTGAAAATCATAATTTTGGCCCCGGCAGTTGTACCGGACTTATCCATAACGTTAAGGTCAAGTGACGCAACAAGTTATTGCGGGTCATGTCGTCAAGTTGAAGAATGAGTTAAAGATGAACCGAAAATGGAGGCAGCCTTCGGATTCAGGATAATAATCAAAAGTTCTCGGAATTTTTAGGCTAGTCCATGGTAAATCGCCTGAACACTTCTTCCAGGCTGGCTTCCTTCTGCTTTAGTCCGCTGACGGAGCCACTGAATACCGTGCTTCCCTTATGCATGATCTGCACCCGGTCACATACGCTTTCAACCTCCGGCAGGAGGTGAGTCGAGAGAATGACGCTGCGCTCCGTACCCAGTTCACGGATGAGGGTACGGATTTCGCGTATCTGGTTAGGGTCGAGCCCCACTGTTGGTTCATCAAGGATGATTACATCCGGATCATGAATAATAGCCTGGGCAATTCCTACACGCTGCTGATAACCTTTTGATAGCGAACCAATCAGGCGTTTACCTGTATCGTTCAGCCCGCAACGTTGTATAACCCTATCCAGCGCCAAACGAATTCTTGCGTTGTTGACCCGATGCAGCCTGGCGGCGAGCCGCAAGTATTCATCCACTGTTAATTCCCGATAGAGTGGGGGTAATTCGGGCAGATAACCGATATGCGCCTTGGCATCAAGGGGCTTGTCCAGCAAATCTATACCACAGATTTCAATGCTGCCGGCGCTTGGGGCAAGATTGCCGGTGAGCATGCGCATGATAGTGGTCTTGCCTGCGCCATTGGGGCCGAGAAATCCCAAGACCTCCCCGCGCTTCAGTTCCAGGTTGATTTCACGCACAGCGACACGATCACCGAAGTGGCGGCATAAGCCGCGCGCGGAAATGGTTAAGGAAGCGATTTGTTCAGTCATGAGATCGTCACTATAAACCTGAATTTGCGAACAATTACTTCTTTCCGCATTAGCCCGGATGTTTCATAAATTCGCGTGATGATTGCACAGGATTTTGTTTTGTAGGGAGATTTTGTGAAAGAGCGGCGTAGTTATTCATACGCCCGACTGAACAAAATTTCCATACAAAACAAAAGACCAGCAAGGACCCGCGTCAACTTATGAAACATCCGGGTTAGCTGCCTTCTATATAATATTCACTCGGTAAATAGACTCATTTGGAACTTTGAATTTATAAGACTGCGCTATAAATGTTCGCCCCAAGTATCCTTGCCTGGCGACGTCCACTTGTGAGAAGTGTAAAATATACCTAATATGTGGGCTGTACTGAAGGTCAATTCCGCCCCATAGTTCCCTATTAGCCTTATTTTCGGACCCTGTCTTAATTTTCCATGAATCTTAAAATTCCCGGCGCATTGCTGCCGCTGTTTTTTTTCGCTGCCTGTGCGCAGATTCCAGGCAAGACCGCTGTCAACGCGAGCAAGCCCGCGCAGCAGGCTGAAGCTGGACGGTCTAAATTACCTAATCAGGATTTGACCCCACCCGTTCTGTTCGATTTTCTACTGGGTGAAACAGCTCTGCAGCGCGGTGATCAGGAAATCGCTACCCGTACTTATCTCAAGTTGGCGAGAACCACCCGCGATCCACGCGTCGCCCAGCGGGCCACGGAAATCGCGCTTCATTCACGTCAAGCCGCACCCGCGCTTGAAGCAGCAAAAATCTGGGTGGAACTCGATCCGGATTCGGTAACCGCCCGTCAGACTATAGCGGCGCTGTTGGTGAATGCGGACAGACTGGATGAGGCCCGGCCTCATCTGGAGAAATTGCTGGCATCGGAGGGGGGTAGTATCGACGAAGCTTTCATGCAATTGAACAGTCTGCTGGTACGAAACTCCAATAAAAATGCGACATTCGAATTGGTGCGGCAGCTCGCTCAACCTTATCCCGACCTACCGGAAGCGCATTTCGCCGTGTCTCAGGCAGCGTGGTTTGCCAACCACTTCGATATTGCGCTGGCCGAGATGAAGCAGGCATTGGTACTCCGCCCGGAGTGGGAGATGGCGGCAATTTATCAAGGGCGGATATTGGCGCGAACTTCCAATGCCAGCGCAATGGAATTTTATGAGAATTATCTCAAGACTTACCCCAAGGCTAACGATACGCGCATAACGTATGCCCGGCTATTGCTGGTCGAAAAAAATTATGGCAGGGCGCGCGAACAGTTCGAAAAATTGCTGGCGGAGAATCCCGGTAACGCCGATGTCGCCCTGGCAGTGGGTTTGCTATCCATGGAGTTACGTGAGTATGACATTGCCGAGTCGAATTTTAAAAAAGCACTGGAGCTGGATTATCGGGATCCAGGCATGGTGCGTTTTTATCTCGGTGGAATACATGAGAAAACTCAGCGTTTTGATACGGCGATGGAGTGGTATCGCTCGGTAACCAGTGGAAGTCAATACATTCCGGCACAAATAAGATATGCCGTTCTATTGACCAAGAAGGGTAAACCGGATGAGGCGCTCAAGCACTTGCAGCAATTGCCGGCTACGAATAATCAGCAACGTGCCCAGTTGATAATTGCCGAAGCCCAATTGTTGCGCGAGACCGGCGCCTATCAGAAAGCATTTCAGTTGCTTAGTAGCGGCCTGGAAAAACTGCCGGACCATGTCGACCTGCTCTATGACCGAGCGCTGGCAGCGGAGAAAATCGGTAAATCCGATATCATGGAACAGGATTTGCGCAAGCTTATTCAATTGAAGCCTGATCACGCTCACGCTTATAACGCGCTGGGTTACGGTCTGGCGGAACATAGCGATCGCCTGCCGGAAGCGTTGGACCTCATCGAGAAAGCCATTGCGCTTTCCCCTAATGATGCCTATATCATGGATAGCCTCGGCTGGGTGCATTACCGTATGGGCAACATCAATCAGGGGCTCAGTTATCTGAGGCAAGCATTCGGGATAAATCCCGATCCGGAAATTGCCGCTCATCTGGGCGAAGTTCTATGGGTGCAGGGAATAAAGGACGAAGCAAAGGAAATCTGGCAATCCGCACTCAAGAATAATCCCGGTAACGAGACATTGATCAGTACCATGAAGAAATTCATGAAGTAGCGCGGATGATAAGTCATGGGGGTGTAACGCCGGTGCAATCCAGGCTTCGGCTGCTTTCGTTTTTTAATCAGCGGCGCGATGTTCCATGGTGGGGTCTGATTTTATGTGTGTTGCCTTTTTTTTTCGGTTGCACCACTCTTGTTCATAAAAGTACCGCTGTCAATACCATCGTCACTGAACCAGTGGCGGGTGCCGCGGAGGTAAAGTCAGCGCCTTTCAGGCTGATTGGCAGAGTTTCGGTGACGGGCGGCAAAGATAGTTTCTCTGGTGGCGTACAATGGCATCACACCGACACCAGTGATGAAATTCTTCTCCTTTCCCCGCTTGGGCAGACGGTGGCACAGATTCAACGCAATCGTGAAGGCGTGTATCTGACGACTTCCGAGCAGGAAACCTTTTACGCCTTCGATGCGGAAACCCTGACTGAACGGGTGTTGGGCTGGCGC
>JBDSSX010000160.1:0-3553 GCA_039928555.1 Nitrosospira sp.
CCCGCTTGGGCAGACGGTGGCACAGATTCAACGCAATCGTGAAGGCGTGTATCTGACGACTTCCGAGCAGGAAACCTTTTACGCCTTCGATGCGGAAACCCTGACTGAACGGGTGTTGGGCTGGCGCTTGCCGCTCATGGGTTTGCAATATTGGGTACAAAGCGTGAGTTCGCCCGCGACCGTATCCGAGATGGATATGGATATCGACGGGGCAGTTGTAACTAGGCGTCAGGACGGATGGGAAATTAGTTATTTAAGCCATTTTCCAATGATGGGGACACAAACCATACAGGCGCAAACTGCGCGTCCAAAGTTGCTGATGCTTAAACGTCCCGGCCTTCAAATAAAACTCATCATAGACAGCTGGAACCCGAATAACCACTGAGGCCAATGCTGATTCAATGACCAAGCTCGTTTGCCTCGCCCCAGCCAAACTCAATCTGTTCCTGCATGTGGTCGGGCGTAGAGAAGATGGCTATCATCTGTTACAAACGGTTTTTCGCTTCGTGGATTTTTCGGACCGGTTCAATTTCGCTTTGCGGGAAGACGGAGCGATCAGATTGCATACGCCCACTCCCGGTGTGCCTGAAGATAAAGATTTATGTGTACGCGCCGCAAAACTGCTACAGCGGGAAAGCGGCATTTCTCTGGGTGTCGATATTTTTCTGGAAAAGCGTATCCCAATGGGGGGCGGGTTGGGTGGTGGTAGTTCCGATGCGGCGACGACACTGCTGGCGCTCAACCGTTTATGGGGACTAGGCTGGAAAAGAAACTGGTTATTGACACTTGGGCTCGAACTGGGTGCGGATGTGCCTGTATTCATCTTCGGTGAAAATGCTTTTGCGGAAGGTATAGGTGAAAAGCTTTCATCCATCATGCTCCCGCCCGCGTGGTATCTAATCCTGATGCCACCCGTGCACGTGTCAACTCCGCAGGTTTTTGCCAGTAAAGAATTGACACGAAACACGATTCCAATCAAAATACCGCCCTTTTCCGTCGAGCATGGGCATAACGATCTGGAGCCGGTGGTATGCCGGACTTATCCCGAGGTAGCGCGCCATCTGGAGTGGCTCAGGCGGCTCAATAACACCCGGAAGGTGGCGATGACGGGTTCGGGCGCTTGTGTATTTGCCGAGTTCGCCACGGAGCTGGCGGCACAACTGGCCTTGGCGCAAGTTCCGGCCGATATGACAGGTTTTATGGCGCAAGGATTGGATCGCCATCCCATGCATGATTTTGCGGAGCAATAAATTTGGGGAGTCGCCAAGTGGTAAGGCACCGGATTTTGATTCCGGCATTCGTAGGTTCGATCCCTACCTCCCCAGCCAAGTTTTGAAGTGCCAGGTCAGTCATACAAGATGTGCGAGGAGTCGCTTGTATCTCTTTTGTCCTTCAGTGCCGGTTAAGAATTTCAAATAGTCACTTGCCCATGGCCTACGATAGCTTGATGGTTTTCACCGGCAACGCCAATCCCAAGCTGGCGCAGGATGTGGTGCGGCATCTCAACATCCACGTGGGACGCGCGACGGTGGGGCGTTTCAGCGACGGCGAGGTGATGGTGGAGATCCTCGAGAATGTCCGTGGCAAGGACGTATTTGTTTTGCAATCCACCTGTATGCCTACCAACGATACGTTGATGGAATTGCTGGTACTGGTGGATGCGCTGAAGCGGGCTTCCGCAGGGCGCATTACCGCGGCGATGCCTTACTTCGGCTATGCCCGTCAGGATCGAAGGCCGCGTTCGGTACGGGTGCCGATCACCGCCAAAGTGGTGGCGAACATGCTGACCACTGTCGGGATAGATCGGCTGTTGACCATGGATTTGCATTCGGATCAGATTCAGGGGTTTTTCGACATTCCCGTGGATAATATCTACAGCATGCCGATCCTGCTGGGGGATCTGTGGAAAAGCAATTACCAGAATCTGGTAGTGGTTTCGCCCGATGTGGGCGGGGTGGTGCGAGCGAGGCAGATGGCCAAACGCCTGGAATGCGATCTGGCAATCATAGACAAGCGCCGTCCCAAATTCAACGTTGCCAAGGTGATGAACATCATTGGCGAGGTGGATGGGCGCACCTGCGTTATCATGGATGACATGGTAGATACCGCCAACACGTTATGTGAAGCAGCCCGCGCGTTAAAAGAGGAGGGCGCTGAAAGCGTGCTGGCTTATTGTACTCATGCGGTATTATCGGGCAAAGCGGTGGAGCGGATTGAGAATTCCTCACTCGACAAGCTGGTTGTCACCGATACCATTCCCTTGCGTGAGGATGCCAAAGCCTGCGTTCGTATTCATCAACTGAGCGTGGCGAGCCTGCTGGCGGAAACGATGTTGAGGATCAGTAACGAGGATTCGGTGAGTTCATTGTTCATGGAGTAAGCATTTTTAATCGGAGTCATCTGGTCGCGGATGCTCCCCATTCTGGAGAAAGCAAGATGCAAATTGAAATCAGCGCCAACAAGCGCACGTTACAGGGCAAAGGTGCGAGCCGCCGCCTGCGTGGTTCCGGCAAGGTGCCGGGCGTTATTTATGGCGGAGAGAACCCGGCGCAAGCGATTGAGCTGGATCATAACGGTCTTTATCACAAGCTCAAGCAGGAGGCTTTCCATGCTTCCATCCTGTCCATGGATCTGGATGGGGAAAAAGAGCAGGTGCTGTTGCGTGATATACAAATGCACCCGTTCAAATTGCAAGTGCTGCATATTGACTTCCAGCGTGTGGACAAGAATAAGAAAATACACATGAAGGTGCCGTTGCACTTCATTAACGCAGAGATTTCACCAGGCGTGAAATTGTCTGCGGGTCTCGTCAGTCATGTGCTCACCGAACTGGATGTTTCCTGTTTGCCGAAAGACCTGCCTGAGTTCATTACGGTTGACCTGACCGATCTTGCCGCGGGGAATTCTTTGCACTTGAGCGATCTGAAGTTGCCGGAGGGCGTGGAAATTCCGACGCTTATCAGGGGTGAGAATTTGCCTGTGGCGACTATCGTTATTCCGCGGGCGGTGGCGGCCGAGGAGGCGGCGGCTGTGGTGGCTGCGGGGGACATCCCGACGACCGTGCAGAAGAAAGAGGGTGTTGCAAAAGAAGGTGAGAAGAAAGACGCCGGAAAGAAGAAATAATATCTGCGGTTTTTCCATGCAGCCCGCTGGAGCTATATCACTTCCGGCGGGCTTTTCTTTTAGTATGTAAGTATCTTCTGTTACGTTCGATGAAGCTTATCGTCGGTCTCGGCAATCCGGGTAGGGAATACGCTGCCACGCGTCATAATGTCGGGGCCTGGTGGATATTCCGCCTGGCGGACGAGTTACGCATGACGTTAAAAGCCGAGGCGAGGTTTCATGGCTTGTGTGCGCGTACCGGTCAAGGCGATGCGGAGTTGTGGCTGCTCAATCCGCAGACTTACATGAATGCCAGCGGGAAATCCGTTGCGGCATTATGCCGCTATTATAAAATTCAGCCTGAGCAGATACTCGTGGTTCATGATGAACTGGATTTGCCGCCGGGTACTTCCAGACTGAAACTGGGCGGCGGGCTGGGTGGACACAATGG
>JBDSSX010000161.1:0-6207 GCA_039928555.1 Nitrosospira sp.
CCCCGGCTCCGCCGCGCTGGACCTCGCTTACCTGGCTGCCGGACGCTACGACGGTTTCTGGGAACTGGGATTATCCCCGTGGGACATCGCAGCCGGTTGCCTGCTCATCACCGAAGCGGGCGGGTTACTAGGCGACCTGGAAGGCAACTCCACTTATATGGACAGTGGCAACTTGCTTGCCGGCAATCCGAAAATTTTCGCGCAACTGCTGCAAGTCATTGCGCCGCATCTGACGAAGGAATTGAGAGCGGGCACAGATAACGATCAATAATCCGGCAGTAGCGAGCTCACCGGGAAGGTGAGAAGCACATGGCGCAAAAATGCTCTTATCTATCCGCGCGACTAATTGCTCGATGCGGGCTTGAGTATCGGGAATCTTCGATTGCGGACCGTCTCGTGCGGCGCGCTGTGCTCCGTCGCTGGGCATGGAGCGTAGACTGTGTACTGGATGCGTGAGTCAAATTGAAGCGTGCACGCCGGAGCACAGCGCGAGAAAAAAAAGAGGAGTAACGTCATGTCTAACCAACCGAATGTAGAACGGCAGCGGCTTGAAAATCAGCGAACGGGCTGCGAGGACTGGCGTTTGTGGGGACCTTATCTGTCTGAGCGTGCCTGGGGAACCGTTCGCGAAGACTACAGTCTGGACGGTGACGCCTGGGAATACTTTGATCATGATCAATCCCGTTCGCGCGCTTATCGCTGGAGCGAGGATGGCCTGGGGGGTATTTCGGACGAAGCACAGCAGCTCTGTTTTGGGCTGGCGCTATGGAACGGCAAGGATTCTATTCTAAAAGAGCGCGCCTTCGGTCTCACCAACAGTCAGGGAAATCGTGGCGAGGATGTGAAAGAATGCTACTTCTATGTTGACGCCACCCCTTCACACTCCTGGCTCCATTATCTCTACAAATATCCGCAATCCGCATTTCCCTATACGCAATTGGTGGAGGAAAATGCGCGCCGTACGCGTCAGGATCCATCATTTGGCCTGATCGATAGCGGTGCTTTCGCCGATAGGCGCTATTGGGACGTGGAAATATTCTACGCCAAGGCGTCGCCCGAGGAATTGCACATCCGTATCCTCGCCAGTAATCGGGGGGAAGACGAAGCCATATTATGGCTGTTACCGCAACTATGGTTTCGCAATGATTGGGCATGGTCGAAGAACGGCACCCCGAAACCGGCGCTGTGTGCGCTGCCCGCTCCCGGTGGCGCGGCCTGGGCGGTCGTGGCGGAACACTCGATGCTGGGAACATATCATCTCTACGGGCAGCAGCAGGCCGATGTTCTGTATACCGAGAATGAGACCAACCGCTCGCGATTGTGGGGTGTAGCCAGCACCGGGCCTTATGTCAAAGACGCATTCCATCGCTACCTGGTCGATGGCGAACACGGGGCGGTGAATCCGGAACAGCAGGGAACCAAGTTCGGCGCCGCGCACAAGCTCAGGGTTGCGCCCGGACAGACCGGCACGATCGACTTGGTATTGTCGCGCGTCCGCTCCCCCCAGCCATTCATTCATCACGAGGAGATTTTTGCCCTGCGCCGCTCGGAAGCTGATATCTTTTTTAAAGGATTACTACCCGAGGCCAGCGCTGAGGATCACAGTATCTTCCGCCAGGCATTGGCTGGCATGATATGGAATAAGCAATTTTTCCATTATGACGTATCCGCCTGGCTGAAGGGCGATGGTATATCGCCACCACCGTCAAGAAAACATGGACGCAATCATAGCTGGCACCACGTCAAGGCAAGCCATGTGATATCGATGCCGGACGCGTGGGAATATCCCTGGTTTGCCGCCTGGGATCTGGCTTTCCATTGCGCCGTCCTGGCACTCATCGATGTGGACTTCGCCAAGGAGCAGGTTGAACTGTTGTTGCTTGAGACCTATCTGCACCCCAATGGCCAGATCCCCGCCTACGAGTGGTCGTTTGGTGACGTGAACCCTCCGGTACATGCCATGGCCGCTCTCAAGGTCTTCCGCGCGGAGCGAGTGCAGCGCGGCAAGGGCGATACCGCTTTTCTCAAACGTGTACTGCACAAGCTGTTGCTGAACCACACCTGGTGGATCAACCGCAAGGATGCCACCGGCACCAATGTGTTCGAGGGAGGATTTCTGGGGTTGGACAATATCTCGGTATATGACCGGTCCAAGCCGTTGCCTACCGGCTATACCCTGAAGCAGGCCGATGCCACCGGCTGGATGGCGATGTTTTCCCTGCAACTTACCGTGATCGCGTTGGAAATTGCTGTTGAAGACCCGGCTTATGAAAATATTGCCATCCAGTGCTATAGCCAATTTCTGGCAATAGGCTATGCTATTGCCGGTCATACCGGCGCGTGCGTATCCCTGTGGGACGATGTGGATGGCTTCTTCAAGGATCTCATGATGAGTCCGGATGGCACGGTAAATCGTATCGACGTCTTTTCCTGGGTGGGCATCATTCCGCTATTTGCCTGCGAGGTAGTGGATGCACGCTTGCTCGAAAACCGCACGCGCTTCAAGGCGCTGCTCTGGGAGCACAAAGGGGGCATGTTTGATGGAAGCGCCATATGCGCCTGCCCGGTGCATACCAATGAGCGCGGGGAGCATTTATTATCGTTGATAACCGCTTCGATGCTCGTAAAGATGCTGCCGCGTATTTTTGACGAAGAGGAATTCTTTTCCCCGCACGGCGTGCGCGGGGTCTCCAAGCGCCATGCCACGCACCAGAATCTGGAGCATATCCCCGGCATCGGCAGTGCGTTCATCCAGTATGTGCCGGGTGAATCCGACTCGCCAATGTTCGGTGGCAATTCCAACTGGCGCGGGCCGGTATGGATGCCGACCAATTATTTGCTGATTCAGGCTATCGAAAAACTGCATCGCTTCCTGGGTGATGCCTTTACCTTTCCGGCACCCTGTCTGAACGGCTACGAAATTACCCTCAAATATGCCGCCACGATGCTGGCGGAGCGGCTCGTGGACATTTTCCGCCGCGACGAATCCGATCTGATTCCGGCTTTTCCCATGGATAGTCCGCATCAGACCGACCCGCACTGGCGCGACCTGCTGCTATTCCACGAGTATTTTCACGGTGAAACCGGCCAGGGCCTGGGAGCTGCGCATCAAAGCTGGAGCGGATTGGCGGCAAATCTGGTGATGCGCCGCTATCATCAGAATATCCCGGAATTCTGGAGGCAGCAGGTGATTGTTAGCACACCGGAAGTCATAGTACCTCCCGCTACAAACACGCACACGTAGATAGCCGTCGGCCAGCATTATAACACTCCGTCGCGAGGGAAAATTCTGACGGCATAGCACAGGTAACTGTCATCAAACCCAAACCAGTCAGAAGAGAAGTCCATTGGATAAAAATCACACCCCCATGATGCAGCAATACCTGCGCATCAAGGCGCAGCATCCCGGCATGCTGATGTTTTATCGCATGGGAGATTTCTACGAGCTATTCTTTGATGATGCGGAGAAGGCCGCGAAACTGCTCGACATTACCCTGACGCGGCGCGGCACGTCGGCGGGGGAGCCGATCAAGATGGCGGGCGTGCCTTATCATTCCGCCGAACAATATCTGGCAAAACTTGTCAGGCTCGGCGAATCGGTCGCGATCTGTGAGCAGACCGGCGACCCCGCCACCACCAAGGGTCCGGTGGAGCGCCAGGTCGTGCGGATTATCACACCGGGAACACTGACCGATGCGGCGCTGCTGGAAGAGAAGCGCGACTGTGTGTTGCTTGCCTTGTACGTGCATGAATCCAAGCTGGGATTGGCGTGGCTCAATCTGGCCGCGGGGCAATTCCGCCTAATGGAGACTTCACCCGATAATCTTGCGAGTGAACTCGAACGTCTCAAGCCCGCTGAAGTTCTTTTGCCGGAATCGTTGGATACCCTTGCTGGACTCAATGGCACGGGGATGGGCGCCCTCAAGAAGCTGTCCCTTAAACGTCTGCCCCTATGGCAGTTTGATATCGATGCCGCCGTCCGCAGCCTCTCCCGGCAATTTGAAACCCGCGATCTTTCCGGCTTTGGCTGCGACGGGCTGCATGCAGCATTGGGTGCGGCGGGTGCGCTGCTGGAATACGCCCGCCTCACGCAGGGCACGGGTATTGTCCATATCAAGGCGCTACAGGTGGAGCGGGACAGTGCTTACGTACGCATGGATGCCGCCACCCGCCGCAACCTGGAAATTTCCGAAACCATGCTTGGCGAGACGTCGCCTACATTGCTGTCGCTGCTCGACACATGTTCGACCAACATGGGCAGCCGTTTGCTGCGGCAATGGCTGCATCATCCGCTACGTGACCGCACGGTAATCCAGAACAGGCTTGATGGCGTATCTTTTTTAATCGGGGCGGCGGGATTGGGGCCGCACCTTCAGGTACGCGAGTGTCTCCGGCGTGTGGCCGACATCGAGCGTATCACCGGGCGTATCGCGCTAGCATCCGCACGTCCACGGGATTTGTCAGGTTTGCGCGATAGCCTGAAACGATTACCCCAAGCCATTACCGCCATTGCTGAGATTGCGGACTCCACCAGCGAACATATTGCCGAGCTGACGAAAATGATGGCACCGGATACGGCGCTTGTCAGCCTTCTGGAAAAATCGCTACGCGAAGAACCCGGGGTTGTATTGCGTGGAGGCGGCATAATCGCCGATGGTTATGATGCCGAGCTGGATGAACTGCGTGCCATACAAAATAATTGCGGCGAGTTTTTGCTGCAACTCGAAGCACGAGAAAAAACACGCACCGGCATCTCGAACCTCAAAGTGGAATATAACCGGGTACATGG
Source organism: Nitrosospira sp. (assembly GCA_039928555.1). GTDB lineage: Bacteria > Pseudomonadota > Gammaproteobacteria > Burkholderiales > Nitrosomonadaceae > Nitrosospira. The sequence continues at coordinate 4,790 of JBDSSX010000161.1, forward strand.
CTTTTATATCGAAGTTACCCACGCTCACAGCGAGAAAATCCCCGATGACTATCGCAGAAGGCAGACGCTGAAGAATGCCGAGCGTTATATCACGCCGGAACTTAAAGCCTTCGAGGACAAGGCGCTGTCTGCGGAGGATCGAGCGCTGGAACGGGAGAAGTTTTTATACCATGCGTTGCTGGACATGCTTGGGCCGTACATCGGTCATTTACAACAGGTTGCCCGGAGTGTTGCCGAACTGGACGTGCTGGCTGCCTTCGCCGAGCGCGCGCTCGCGCTCGATTACGTTTCGCCGGTTTTTACCCGTGATGCCGTTATCGAAATTGAAGCGGGCCGCCATCCGGTAGTGGAAAACCAGGTAGAGAACTTCATCTCCAATGATGTACGGCTCGGCGCTTGCGGCTACGCCAAACGGCAAATGCTTGTCATCACCGGGCCCAATATGGGCGGTAAATCCACTTATATGCGGCAGGTTGCGCTGATCGCATTGCTCGCCCATTGCGGCAGTTTCGTTCCCGCTAAAAGCGCTCACATGGGTCCGCTGGATCAGATTTTCACCCGTATCGGCGCATCCGACGACCTCGCCGGTGGCCGCTCGACTTTCATGATGGAAATGACAGAGGCTGCCAATATCCTGCACAATGCCAGCACACAAAGCCTGGTACTGATGGATGAAGTTGGAAGAGGCACTTCGACTTTCGATGGCCTTGCGCTGGCTCTGGCGATTGCCCGATATCTATTGGAAAAAAACCGCAGCTATACATTATTCGCGACGCATTATTTTGAACTGACGCGACTTGCGGAGGAGTTTGCGCAAGTCGTCAATGTGCATCTGGATGCGGTGGAGCACAAACACCATATCGTATTTCTGCATGCCGTCACTGAGGGACCCGCCAGTCAAAGCTACGGACTTCAGGTGGCGGCGCTGGCGGGGGTGCCGGAGCCTGTAATCAAAACAGCCAGAAAGTATCTGGTAAAACTTGAGCAGGAAACTGTGGATAAACAATTGCAACGCGATTTGTTTTCAGAAACGGTTGCTACCGCAAAAGAAACTCCGCCGGAACATCCCGTCCTTACGTTGTTACGCACGATGCTGCCCGACGAGTTAAGCCCCAGACAAGCACTGGAGAAACTCTACGCGCTGAAAAAAGCGGCCGGAAAAGAATAGCCAGGAACAGCTTTAAGGATTCAGGTTCAATGTTCGTGACCATGGTCCCCATGGACGTGGCCATGAGACAGTTCTTCCGCAGTAGCCGGACGCACCGCGGTAACCGTACAATCGAAGCGCAGCGCCTTGCCGGCCAGTGGATGGTTGCCATCCACGACCACTTTGTCATCGGCGATATCGGTTATGGTGAAGATCAAGACGTCGTCGGAGTCTTCTTCGCCACCTTCAAACTGCATCCCCACCACAATAT
>JBDSSX010000162.1:0-10249 GCA_039928555.1 Nitrosospira sp.
CCCTTTCCCGCGATTAACACGACATCATCCTTTTGCGCGCCTTGAATCGCGCGGAAAATAGCTGACCTCCGGTCTTCCTCGACATGGTAATTGGCGCACGCACCTGCCGTGATCTGGCCGATAATGACATGCGGATCTTCTTTCCGCGGATTGTCGCTGGTGATGATGACTTCATCGGCGAGGCGAGTCGCCGCGGCACCCATTAAAGGACGCTTGCCGCGGTCGCGCTCGCCTCCGCAGCCAAACACACAGATCAATTTAGGGTTCCCGGTTCCTGGTTTTTTATTTGCTTCGGAACCGGCACGAAGAATTTCACGCAGTGTTACCAACACTTTTCCCAGGGCATCCGGCGTATGGGCATAATCCACCACTACGAGTGGTTGAGCACCTCCCCCTATTTGCTCCATTCTTCCCGCTACCGGCCGTACTTGCCGCAAGACTTGCACGGCGTCGGCCAGGTTGACGCCGCTAGCCAGCAAGGTAGCCAGCACTCCCAGCAAATTTGAGGCGTTGAAACCCCCTACCACGTTCGTTTTAAAGCTTGAACATTCAGTTTCAAACCCGGTTTCAAACTCGATATCAAACTCCAGTCCTTGCGGGCTTACCTTGAGATTTCGGCCACGTACCACCCTGAATCTTTCTGAACCTCGACCCTGAAGCGCCGGTTCAGTAAATCCATACCCGATTACCTTGGTCTCCGACCCCGAAAGCTGTTGAGACAATTCAACACCATACGCATCATCAAGATTGAGCACGGCATATTTGAGTCCGGGCCAATGGAACAATCGTGCTTTGGCGGCAGCGTACGTTTCCATGCTGCCGTGATAATCAAGATGGTCACGCGAGAGATTGGTGAACACCGCGATCGCGAATGTCGATCCGCTAATGCGCCCTTGTACTATCCCGTGCGACGACACTTCCATTGCCACGCACTGCGCGCCACGCAGCAAATAATCCGCCATCTCCCGATGCAACAAAACCGCATCCGGCGTGGTGTTAACGGTCAATTCGAGCTCACCGGAAAAACCGGCTCCCAAAGTGCCGATGACTGCCGTTTTTTTGCCCAGCGCGGTCATGGCCTGGGCGATCCAGTGGCTGCAAGAGGTCTTGCCGTTCGTTCCGGTGATGCCGATGAGCCATAGTTTTTGCGACGGGTGACCATAAATGTGATCGGCAATGGCGCCCGCATGGGCTCGCAACCCGGTTATCGGTAAATTGGGCACCCCCCATGCGGGATCCCATGCGAAGCCTCGGCGTTCCCACAGTACCGCATTTGCCCCCGCCGCTATCGCTTGAGGAATGAACTTGCGAGCATCCAACTGTTCTCCGGCATACGCCAGGAAAGTATCTCCTGGCTTCACCATGCGGCTATCCGTAACGAGACTGCCGATTCTGACACCCAGATCATCAAGGGCGTGAAAATCAAAATATGCCTTTGATCTGGCCGCGAATTTCGAATCTTCGAATCTGGATTCCGAGTTCATGCGTCACTCTTCGATTCGGGCACCGCGGTGAATGACATTACATTATTGACGGGCGCGTCATACGGGACGTTCCGCATGCGCAAAGCGCCCGCCATGACCCGACTGAACACCGGCGCCGCCACCGCACCGCCAAAATATTGGCCGGCGGAGGGTTCATCCAGCATCACCGCGATGACAAATCGTGGGCTGGAAGCCGGTGCATAGCCGACAAACGTCGATAGATAACGATTTTTTGCGTAGCCGTTACCCTCCAATTTATGCGCCGTGCCCGTTTTACCCGCTACCCGGTAGCCATTGATCTGGGCTTTCGGCGCGGTGCCCCCCGGTTGCGCCACCATCTCCAGCATCCTGCTCACCGCGAGAGCGGTGTCCCGCGACACCACTCGCTTACCCGCGACAGGCGCATCAAGCCTCAATAGCGACACGGGCTTCAATTCACCCTCGGCGGAGAATAAGGTATAGGCGCGCGCCAGTTGCAGCAGACTCACCGCGATTCCGTGTCCATAGGACATGGTGGCCTGTTCGATGGGACGCCAGGTGCGGTATGGGCGGAGCCTTCCGCTGACTTCTCCGGGAAATCCTGAACCGGTGGAGGCGCCAAACCCGGAATCGCTCAGCATCTCCCATAACGTTTGCGGTGGCAGCGACAAAGCAATCTTTGCGGAGCCGACGTTACTGGATTTCTGGATCACTTGCGCCACCGTCAGCGGACCTTCTTTATGCGCATCGCGTATCGTCGCCTTGCCTATGGAGAACGTGCCGGGCGCAGTCTCGAGCACGGTGTCGGGTTTTACTCCTCCCGCCTCCAACGCTGCCGCTATGGTGAATGGTTTCAGGGTTGAACCCGGCTCGAACACGTCGGTCAAGGCTCTGTTACGGGCTCGCCCGCCATTCATCCTCGCCCGGTTATTGGGGTTGTACGCGGGCAAATTGACGAGCGCCAGCAATTCGCCTGTTTGCGCATCCAGCACCACGATCCCGCCTGCTTTGGCTTTGTTGGCTTCGACCGCCTGCTTCAATTCGCGGAAAGCGAGATACTGAATTTTGCTGTCTATGGACAGCGCGATATTTTGCCCCGACCTGGGAGCCCGGATACTTTCCACATCCTCGACAACGCGTCCTTTGCGATCCTTGATGACGCGGCGGCTTCCAGGTTTGCCCGCGAGCTCATCCTGCCACGCCAGTTCGATTCCCTCTTGTCCCTTATCGTCGATATCGGTAAAGCCAAGCATATGAGCCGTCAATTCGCCCGCCGGATAATACCGGCGGTATTCGCGTTTAAGAAATACGCCCGGCAAGTTGAGCTCGACTACCTTGGCCGCGACCTCTGGCGACAGGTGCCGCTTCAGATACACGAAATCACGCCGGGGGCCACGGTGTGGCTCATCTAGACGCTTGCGAATTTCCTCGGTGTCCATCTCGATCAGGCTTGCCAGTTTTTTTAACTGCTCCGGTGTTGCATTCATATCCTGCGGACTCGACCATACCGATTCCACCGGTGTACTGATCGCGAGCGGTTCCCCGTGCCGATCCGTGATCACTCCGCGATCCGCGCTCATTTCGAGTATGCGGCTGTAACGTGACTCACCTTTCTGTTGCAAAAAGCCGTTGTGCATTCCTTGCAAATAGGCCGCGCGCCCCGCCAGTCCCATCAATCCGAGCAGCAAACACGCCGCCAGCAGACGTGAGCGTCCCGCCGGCAAGATAATGCGCGGTGCGTGCTTGGACGTCATGGCCTCGCCGCCTCCACAGAATTGATGGAATTGTCGGAATTGCCGGAATTGGCCAAATTCGTCAGCGGAACAACCTGAACGCGTGATGCATCGGGTACCTGCATACGCAGTTGTCCCGTGGCGATTTTTTCAATGCGCGTATGCATCGCCCACGTACTCTGTTCAAGTTGTAACTGTCCCCATTCCACTGCCAATTGCCCCGCTAGTTCCTGCTCTTTTTCCAGCTCCACAAAAAGCTTGCGCGCCTTGTGTTGTGAAGTCACAACACTCAGCGCGCAGGCGATGAGGATTAAAATCAATAGAATATTTATCCTGATCACGTCAGCCTCTCATTAGCCGTGAACGCCACGATAGCGAGCTTCCACTATGTCGTATTGACTCGTTCCGCCACTCGCATCACCGCACTTCTGGCCCTCGGATTGACCGCCAGTTCGTTTACACCCGGGCGTATCGCCTTGCCTATCAAACGCAATTTATGATGACCCAAAAGCCGTACCTCTTGTGCGCGCAACGGCAGTCTGCGCGGCAGCATGTCGGCATTTGCCGATTCGCGCATGAAACGCTTCACTAACCGGTCTTCCAGTGAGTGAAAACTGATAACCACGAGCCGCCCTCCGGAATTCAGCATCTCGACGCATTGCGGCAAGGCCAGCGACAACTTCTCGAGCTCCTGATTGACATAAATCCGTATAGCTTGAAAAGTGCGCGTCGCCGGGTTCTGCTTTTCCCGGGTACGCTCGCGCGAACGCACGGTCGCCGCCACAATCGCGGCAAGCTGAAGGGTGGTAACGACAGGCTGTCGCGCTCTTGCCGCAACAATCGCTCTTGCAATCTGTTTAGCAAACCGTTCTTCACCATAGCTTCTTATTACCTCTTCCAAATGCGCTTCTGAAGCGGAAGCGAGCCATTCCGCGGCTGTCTGTCCCTGGCTCGTATCCATGCGCATATCAAGCGGCCCATCCAGGCGAAAGCTGAACCCGCGCGGCGCTTCTTCAAGTTGCGGCGAAGATACGCCCAAGTCCAGCAGTATTCCATCCACCCGTTCCACACTCAATTGCTGCAACACCTGCTTTATTTGCGAAAAACTGTCGTGAATCATGCAAAAACGGGCATCGCTGATAGTTCGCCCCATCGCCAGCGCAGCCGGATCTCTGTCGAATGCGATCAGCCTGCCGCTTTTCCCCAATCGCTCCAGTATCATCCGGCTGTGACCGCCGCGTCCGAAAGTGCCATCGACGTATATTCCGTCCGGCTTGATGGCCAGCGCATCCACCGCTTCATGCGGCAAAACCGTAACGTGCATAAACGTGTCAACCACGTCATCACAGTGAAAAACCATCAAGCTCCGGCGGGATACCATCTTTGAAAGCGAGCGCATTATCCATTTGCAGATTCCATTTCTCGTCATCCCATAATTCGAATTTCGCACCCTGCCCCACCAGCACCACGTCTTTGCTCAGGCCAGCAAACTGACGCAAGAGAGGCGGCACCAGTATGCGTCCGGCGCCATCCATTTCCACATCGCTGGCGTTACCAACAAGAAGACGTTGTAGACTACGGATTTGTGGATTAAAGCTGGAAAGACTGTTGAGCTTTTGCTCCAGGGGCTCCCATGCGGGCTGCGGATAGACCAGCAGGCACCTGGAGGGATCAGCGGTTACAACCAGATGACCGGCGCAAAAAGACATAAGTCCCTCACGGTATTTCGCGGGCACTGCGAGTCTGCCCTTGTTATCCAGACTGATAGGTGTGCCGCCGCGAAACATCTTGTTCCCTTATTTTTAGGAGGAAGTAAGTTTTATAATTTTCCCACTTTCTACCACTTCTACCCACTGTAATTAAAAACAATGATGAAGTCAAGGGAATATAGGGGTTTTTTGTTATGCGACAACGACTTAAATTAAAAATTGATGAAAACTCATCAATAAACAAATAAGTGATGCAAATAAAGGAGATGCACAAAAATATTAATGTAATTTATCGTGATAAAACATCACGGGGCATCGCAGTGAGCAGGCGGCATGTTGCCTGAAAAATCAGTGTGGGGATCTGTAGAAGTGAAGAAGGGGGCGGCAATCATACACCCATTGCCTAAGGCAATGAACACCAGGCACCCCTGAAATTTGAGGGGTTCGGAGGGTTTATAGGGTTTAGAGGATTTATTAAGGAATTCCTTGGTTGACCCATCACTTTCGCGATGCCGATATCACGCCGGACACGTTCTGTATCAACCCAAGTACACGGCGCAACTGCGCCAGACCGGTAATTTTCAGCGTGAATTGCATGGTTGCGGTAACGCCCCGGCTTTGGGTTTGGGTGGCGGTTACATTGATTTTTTCACGCAAAAGGATAGTAGAAATATCGCTTAGCAACCCTTGCCTGTCCAGTGCCTCGATTTCGACATCGACCGGATAACTTGCTCCTCCCTTCGATGCATCCCAATCCGCCGCCACCAGACGCTCCGCGCTCTCCGCGGATAGCCGTGACAGACTGGCGCAACCCTGACGGTGTATCGTGATGCCGCGCCCGCGCGTGACAAAACCGATAATGGGATCGGGTGGCGCCGGTTTGCAACACTTGGCCAACGCCGTGAGCAACCTGTCGACACCCACGATGAGTACGCCGCCATCCGGTTGCGGAGTGGCCTTCCTGCCGACCGGTAACTCGGGTCCGGTAACGGCTGTGCCAACTGAGCCAACTGTGACGGCTGGCTCAGTCTTGCCACTTAAAAACGCTCCCAGTTGATGGCTATTGATATCGCCTCGGGCGACTGCGGCGAGGAAAGCGTCAAGTTTGGCAAACTTGAATCCGGCTGCCAATTTATCCAATCCCAGCGCTGTCATGCCGTGGCGCTGTAATTCCTTTTCAACTATCGCCCGGCCCTGTGTTAGCGAATCCTCGCGTTGCTGAGCGCTAAACCACTGTCTGACCTTCGACCGCGCACGATGACTTCTGAGATAACCCAAAGCGGGATTGAGCCAATCACGGCTTGGTCCACCCTGTTTGACCGAGATGATTTCCACCCGCTGCGCATTCTGTAGCGGGTAATCAAGCGGAACCATGATGTCGTCAACTTTTGCGCCACGGCAATGGTGGCCGAGATCGGTGTGCACATGGTAGGCGAAATCTACCGGCGTGGAGTCCTTGGGCAAGGAAATCACGCGGCCCTGCGGGGTCAACACATAGACCGAGTCCTGGAATAGCGCGGTCTTGAAATGCTCCGCCAGCTCCCCGGCATCCTCCACATCATTTTTCCATTCCAGGATCTGCCTCAACCAGGCGATTTTCTGCTCATACCTGGCGTCGCGCCTTGCCCCTTCTTTATAGCGCCAGTGCGCGGCAACCCCCATCTCGGAATGCCGATGCATTTCGTGCGTGCGTATCTGGATTTCAACCACCTTGTCTTCCGGACCCATGACGGCGGTATGCAGTGACCGGTAATCGTTACCTTTCGGTCTTGCAATATAGTCATCGAATTCTTTGGGAATCGGTACCCACAGATTATGTACCATCCCCAGCGCGGCATAGCAATCCCTCACGTCGTTCACAAGAATCCGCACCGCGCGGGCATCGTGGATTTCCTTGAAGTCCACATCCTTGCGTTTCATCTTTTTGTGGATGCTGTAAATGTGCTTTGGCCGCCCGGTAACTTCGGCCTTGATGCCGGCTTGCTGCAACTCGCGCTGCAACTTATCCACCACCAGGGCAATATAGCGTTCCCGGCCGATGCGGGTGTCTTCAAGCAGTCTGGCAATTTTTTTATAGCGTTCAGGCTCAAGAATACGGAACGACAAGTCTTCCAATTCCCACTTTATCTGCCAGAGCCCCAGACGATTGGCTAGCGGCGCAAATATATCTAGCGTCTCATGCGCTATCTTCACACTTCCCGGATTGCCATTTGCAGAGATATATCGCATTGTTTGCATCCGGTCCGCCAGGGCAATAATGACGACACGAATATCTTCCGCCATCGCCAGCAGCATTTTCCGTAGTGCTTCGATTTGCGCACTACGATCTGTACCGCTTCCTTCACCTCTGGCGCTCAGCGTCCGGATGCGACCCATGCGCGCCACCCCCTCCACCAGGTGAGTCACCGCCGGACTGAAGATTGTTTGCAGTTTTTCCGTGTACCCATCCAGGTAACCCGGCACTGCATGAAGCAAACCTGCTATCAGGGTGTCGCTATCGACCCGCAACGACGCAAGAACCGACGCCGTGCCCAGCACGTGCTGGCCAATCGGCTCGCCAGTGGGCAGGCATTTGCCGGCATACAGCGGTTGGGAAAATTCCAGTGCGTGCCGAAGTATTTCGACGTCGCCGGGAGATAACGCGGGTAGCATGGGTAACGTGGATTCCAGCCAGGAGAGCCCATCCCGCCCGACAACGACGGAAGAAAGCGCCGTGGACAAGAGATCCGGCAAGGCTATTGAACCGGAATCGGGTAACTCATCGCTCATTTTCAGTTTGATGCTGTCTTGATTTCATCTATCCTGCCAGTAACGGCGGTGCAACGCACGCGAGGTTTCGACTGCAAGTGTGTTATCCGCAAAGCGCAGCAATACCGCTCCATCGTTATCGCTGCGCAGTAATGTGCTTCCCAGTGCCCGGTAGCGCTCCATCACCTCTTCCCTGGGGTGCCCGAAACGATTGCGATAGCCTACGGTGAATATTACCAGCCGCGGATTCACTTGACGCACAAACTCGCCGGTAGAAGACGTTTTGCTGCCATGATGGGGCGCCACCAGCACCGTTGAAGGAAGCGCATTGCCATCGTTTTCGAGTAACCGATACTCGGACCCTTTTTCGATGTCGGCCGGCAGCAGCACACTGCCATGGCTTGTCGTGATTTTCAACACACAGCTCAAAGCATTGGTTTTGAGCTTGGGGTTGCTGTAACTTTGTTCGACCGGGTGCAGCATGTCGAAGCGTACCCCATCCCATTGCCACGATTGTCCCGCACGGCACTGGTGTTTATTGGAAGCGGCAAGCTGGATGGGATGATCGGCGCTCAAGGATGACACCAGCCATTCCACCGGCACCGCTTCCAGCACTGACAACGCGCCGCCGCTATGATCCGAGTCGGCGTGCGTGACAATCATTGCATCCAGATGCTTGATACCTTCCCCACGTAAAAAGGGAACAATAGTGCGGTTGCCGCTATCCGCCTCGGAACTGAAACCGGGCCCCGTATCGAAGAGCAGCGCGTGATTTTCGGTGCGAGCCACTACTGCCAATCCCTGGCCGACATCCAGTACGGTAAGCCATAATTCCCCCGGTGCCGGTTTTGGCGGCAATACCAGAAATATTGGCAGCAGCGCAACCGCCCCCAGCCAGCGCGCCGGAAAACCTGTGGCAAACCCCGGTCGGCCCCTCAAACCCAGCCCTAATCCTCCGGGCAACAGCATCCAGACAATGCCGGCCATGCCGGCGGTCACCGCCCATGCGGGTGGCGCGTGCTGGCTCCATACCGCCTGCGGTACATCGCTCATCCACCGCAACAGCTCCATGCAACCGCTCAACACCATGTGCGCGGGCAGCAACATGAAGTCGAGTAGCGGCAATGTTGCCAGCAACGTCAAAGGAACCACCACGAGGCTCACCAGCGGAACTGCGATGGCGTTGGCAATGGGCGAAACCAGCGATACCTGTTGAAACATCGCCAATAGCAGCGGTATCAGGCTGAGGGTTATCGCCCACTGCACGCGTGCCCAACCGGTTAACCAGTGCATTTTACCAATCCGTCCAGCCGTTACGAGCATAATGAACGCCATCGCGCCGAACGACAACCAGAAGCCAGGCGAAAGCACCGCCCATGGATCAACCACCACCACGATCAGCAATGCCCATGCCAGCACCGCTGTCGCGGAAGTGAAACGCCCCAGCCATAAGGCGAGGGCTACCGCCGCAAGCATATAAACCGTGCGCTGCGCCGGTACCGCGAAGCCCGCGAGCAGCGCATAACCGAAAGCCGCCGCCAGCCCCCCAATGACTGCTGCCTTGCGCGCGGGCAGCCACAGCGCCAGGCGATGGCTTCTGCGCCATAACCCATACACCAGCGCAAATATCAGGCCTGAAACCATCGTCACATGCAAGCCCGAGATGCTCATGAGATGGTTCACGCCCGTACGCGTAAATACTTGCCATTGCCCGCCTGGAATCGCGCGCTGATCGCCCACCGCCAGCGCAATCAGAACACCGGTATAGGCATGATCCGGCAATGCCTGAATAAAACGCTCGCGAATCTCCTGGCGCAAACGCTCAACCCGATACGAAGGCTGATTAACCATTTCGTCCAGACGCAAATTATCGTCAGCTTTCCGCACATAACCGGTCGCTCGAATGTTGCGCTCCAGCGCCCATTCCTCGAAATCGAAACCGTGTGGATTGACACTGCCGTGCGGACGCTTGAGGCGCACCGTGATCCGCCAGCGTTCGCCCGCATTGATCCGGGGTAGCACAGACCCGGAATTCTCCGCATACTTGCGGCGCTCGTTATACCAGGCAAGGGAAATTCGCCTGGGAACAATCGCGCCTTCCGTTAGCACCTGCTCCACGTCAAAAGCAAAACGCAAGCCGTTTTCATTGGCTTGCGGCAGCTCCGCTACTACCCCGGCCAACTGTATATCGCGTCCTTCCCATGCATGCGGGAGCGCATCTGCCAGACGCCACTGGGCAAACGCCGCTGCCCAGAAAAACCCCGCGCCCAAGAAAATCAGAGCAAGCAGAATCTTTCCGGTGATTGACCAAATCACGGTCTGACAACGCCGGAGTAAAAATAAAAGCACCGCACCAGGCAATAGCACCCATGCCCAGGGAAGTTCCGGCAGTTCGGCCTGCTGTTGCAGTAACCCTACCCCAAGGGCAAACGCAAGAATACATACTCGCATCAGTGTTTCCGCAGTCTACTGAGCCATATGGACATGAAAGGAGTTATTGAAGAAATCTTAGCCGGGCAGGCTCCGATATTACGGCTGACGAACAGCTTATTATGTTTGCATGTAGCGCCGGTATTTTCGTACACTCTTCTCGTGC
>JBDSSX010000163.1:0-16145 GCA_039928555.1 Nitrosospira sp.
TATACATGGCGTATTTATGCGGAACAGATGATGACTTTGTCACGTATTTACGGCTTCTGGAAATTTGTCAGCAATCTGGAGCATGAAGAAACCGTACGTTATCTCAATATGTTTTATCATCTGCAGTTTCGACCCATGGCACAGGCGCTGCTCCCAAATCAGTGAGAAACCTGCTTCCCCGGCCTGTGGCGCGAGTGACGGATTGCGGGGAAATATATCGCCTTGCTGCATCACGAAATGGAAGGATGTCGATAGTACATGCACATTAGCGTATTTTTTATTTCCTTTTAGCGAAATGCCCTGTATAGCGGCCATCTTGATCCCTTAACATCGTTCAATAATCGATCGTGAAGCTTCCTAAGCTGCCGCTTTTTTGAGTTTGAGCGATTCCTCGACCTGTACCGGATCTGATCTGATAAACGTGTGAGAATGCACCGCGCGCGCATACGGTTAAATAAGCCGGCTTGCCTTCCGAATTCGCATTAGTAGCTACGCGTCAAATAATAGGTTTATCCCGCACCCCTTTGGGGCAGATCGCGTCATTTGCACTCCGCCTAGCCATGTACAAGATGGCATCCAATATGCTCGGATTGGTCAGACTGGCATGGCCACGCTGGATAGTTAGACCGTTTACGATTTGCTCGGACTGATTCTTTATTGATAGAATGAAAGTCTTATGTTTCATCGTTACGTCTAACCGGCACCCGGTTTCTGGGTGGCATGAGCAACCTTGATGGAGAAGAAAGTAAACCATCGAAATGTTTTATTAGGTGCGTTTCCCGCATGCGTTTCCTTTGCAACTGGATCGCTTCCGCGGATTTGCGGGGGATGCCTTTTTCTTTCCATCAAACTCTCGCTATATCCCCGGTAGAGGAGCATTGCTAGCTGGCATTCCAGGTTCTGTGGCTGGTAAAAGATTAGCTAAGGAGTATTTGTGAGATTTGTGAGCATGAGAATTATAAGGGTTGCAGTCGTCACGTTCGTTTTCTCGTGGCCGGTTTTTGCCGCATCGCAGCAACCAACGCCACAGCCACAGTCACAGCAACCATCAGCATCACAATCGGATATGCATGGTGATGGCTGGCGGCTTGTTCGCTCGCTTGAGCTCGGAAATTCAGGAAATTACATCCATTTCGTCCTGATTGATAGCAAGCGGGATATGGATACGGCGGTGTATGGCGCCGCGCTTAGCAAAATATGCCGGTCAGCATCCGACTTCTGCAGAGTGAGATTCTGGAATGAGAAACGCCTTGTCCCCGATACGGTTTCTTTTACCCCCGCCCAATTTAAAGGATTGAGAGCGGAATACGTATTCAACCGGGCAGGGGGTGTTCAGGAGATGCGATATGCCTGCACTGTTTTGCCAGACAAAAACCAGTGTTTTTCTCATTGAGGAATATAGATCAGTTACCAGCATTTTTTTCTTATTGTTTTTTTTACCAACCGTCGCGTTATTCGGCGTTAGCGGAATTCTAGCTAGGGGACAAATTTTATGCCACACCAGTTAATAACTTCAGGTTCCACGTTTGAACGGGAGATTGGCTATTCAAGAGCTGTGGTAGATGGCGATTGGATTTTCGTCTCCGGTACGACCGGGTTTGACTATAGCAAAATGATAATTCAAGATGATCTGGTAGAGCAAACCGAGCAATGTTTTAAAAATATTCAGGCAGCTCTGAACGAAGCGGAATCCCACCTGCGAGATATTGTCAGGGTGACCTATGTACTGCCTGATGCGGCGGACTTTCCCAAGTGCTGGCCGACCATGCGCAAGTATCTCGGGGAGGTTAGGCCCGCGGCAATGATGATTTCGGCAGGTTTATCCGATCCTCGAATGCATATCGAAATCCAGGTGACGGCCCGCCGGGGTTCCGGTGCCTGACGTAATAGATTGATGAGTGGTTGATGATGAAGTATTTTTGAGGTTTGGATGTTGCTAACAAATTGATTTCGAGGGAGGAATGAATGGCTGCAAAAACGAATAAAGTATTTATCAGCTTCGCACTCAGAGATATCAAACTGCGCGATCAGCTTCTCGAACAGCTGAACAAGGAACAAACAGCTTTTTCGTTTGTGGATATGCCTGTCAAGCAGTCGTGGGAACCCGCCTGGAAAGAAGAGTGCCGCGACAAAGTTACCGGTTGTGACGGCGTGATCGCCCTTATTACGAAAAACGTTGTCAGGGCGGATGGTCAGTTGTGGGAAATACGTTGCGCTTACGAGAGTAGAATGCCAGTGCTGTTACTTCATGGTGACGTCGAGAAGCTGCCTTCCAAATTGCCTGATCCCGTAGGGGAGCGCGAGATCGATGCGTGGAACTGGCCCGCGATTTCAACCTTTCTCAACAGACTGTAGAATGAGTATAGCGCGATCCGGAAAAGCATACACTGCCAGCTCGATCAGGCGTTTCCAGGCCGTCGGAATTTTGGCTGGAATTGGGGATAAACCGTTGCGGTAGACATCATTATCGCAAGCAACAGGCGTTCAGTGCAACACACGCAGAGCCGCGACCCTTTGCTCGATCTTCTGCATCATTCCGCGGTAGGCGGGCGCATCAATCCCGCCGAAACGGTGCTTGAACTCGGCCTCGGACATGAATTCTGGCAAATCTAACCAATCTGGCATCAAATCCGAGTCTTTCAGCCCCGACGCAACGCGACGTTGAAGTTGTTGTGCCGAGGATTCGCTTGCCACGGCCTTTTCACCAAATTTTGTGCCCGCCCGGTCAGCGGCGATGTCGTTGAATGAAAAGCCGCTCCCGGAGCGGGAGTCCTCGACTTCCTTGTACAATCCAATCGCATCGGATAACGCGGTATCGGCATAGGCGGCAATAGAGGCGGATACCATGAAATGCTTTGCAAAATCGTCACGTCCATCGATTGTAACCGTCTGACGCGCCGGACGAGGCCAGCCCGCCGCTTCCGGAAGGATCCGTTCCAAAGAAATGCCAAGCACGTAAAATGTCGTAACTAAAATTAACGCGCGATTTTCCGCCAGGATGCTCCTATTTACCGAGCGTTTGCTTGCAAGACGCACCAGCGGCGGCAGAACCTCCGCAAGCGACACCGTTGCGCCATATTGTCTACTATTTGCAGCCAGCAGGGATTGATAATGGAGCAGCCGCTCCCGCTCATCTTTGTCGACGACTGACGCTCGGACTTCGTCAGAGAGACCCCCTTCCCAACGATAGAAGATACTCAATTCGTCGGGTGACATTTTAACCAGCCGGAGTGCGTCGAGTCCGGCACGATATTCCGGGCTGTACCTTAACCAGCGCACAACAAGCATGTTCGTAAGCGTGTCAGGCAGCGAGAGTTTGCCGATACGCACCGACTGAAGCCGCGGGAGGTCTGTTGTTTCGACCAGGGTGGCTTCAAGGTTCAGATAGCCGTTGAGTGGAGATCCGTTCAAGGGAAAGCTCAGACGGAGAACGGCATTGCGGTCGGCAAGCGCCACTTGCGCGCTACCTTTCCCGAAACGATTGGCTAGATAGTTTGCGGCTAGATCAGCGTCCGCGGATATCACCCTGGCCGAGGCAAGCATACCGGGGCGGACCCAATAACGATGCGCATCGACGATCTGTTTCGCGCGCTCCACATGTTCTGGGGTAAGGATGACTTGGCGATCGACGCGAGGGTGGTCTTCAACGGCCAGAAACAATAGGGTCAGTAGTGCCAGGGGAAGAGCCAACAGCAGGGTAGTAATAAAAAGCGCGAGTTTGCGCATGACTCTCTACAGTGAACGTTTCCCGGGTCGCGAATGGTACAGATGGGCAAAAATCAACATTCTGAAGGTTGAGCGCAACCGCTCAGCGCTTCAGCTTTAATTTTCAAAGTATAAGCAGCACCGGGTATAGGAAATTACCGTGTGGAAAAAGGACCCGTAGGTAGGTGCTCATCTCCTACCAATACGGCCGATAGTATCCTCCCCAGAAGGGACTGCCATAATATCCATATCCAGAATATGGGTATCCTCCGAAGCCCCCATAGCCCCCATAGCCCCCAAAACCCGGGTAACCGTAGCCATAGTAGGGATAATTCTGGTAGATAGGCCATAAATAGATGGCTTTGGACGCCAGTAACGGCAACCGGACGGTTTTCTTGCCTATAGTACGTTCGATATCACCTTGCAGCGTTCCCGCAACGGTTATTTCCTTGTCTTTCGCATACACTGCGGGATCAAGAAACTCGGTGCTTTTAATGACAAAGCGTCCCTCGGTGGGCTTACTCAATTGTGGGCGGCCATAGTAATTGAGAGGATATGACAATATTTGTAAGAGAGTGAAATTTTGCTCATTTTCCACATCGATAATGACTCCGCCCCACCGGACAGATGTATCTTTATAATTGTTCAGGTTTTGACTGGCCTGGCTATAAGAGATGTCCTGTACGGGGACATCCTTGATTGCTGACGGTAGCCCGGCGCAAGCGCTTAGTAACAAACAGATTAATAATGAATACCGTCTCATGCTTTTTCTCCTCAATTATGAAAATGCCGGGGTATCCGTCCCGCTTTTAGTAGGGTTTATCCGCAATCCCAACGAGCATGACCTGGAACCAAAAATACTAACGAATACATACTTTATATGACAGTTATAGCAGATGATGATTCTGGCATCGGATAATAAAAGCATGGTATCAGTATGGTTATTTCAATTGCTTAGAAAATCTGTAAGTATCTTGTTGACTTCCTCAGGTGCCTCGTTCTGGACCCAATGGCTCGAATCCCGAATTCTGTGAACGCGTATGCGAGACGCCACCCGCTCGAGTCCTTCAAGTAGCTGGATTCCAAGCGCCGGATCAAGCTCTCCCCAGATCACCAGGGTTTCCGCACTGATGGGGGCCGAAAGCGCGATCTTGCGCATATTGGCTATCGTCAGATTTGCACGGTAGTAATTGAGTGCCGCGGTGAGCGCGCCTGGCTGTGAAAGCGCTTCGATATACTCCTTGATGTCCTTGTCGCTGAAAGCCCCTTTCCGGGCCGGACGCAGCTTGAACATGTTGCGTACCGCCTTGAAGTTGTTCGCTGAGAGCGCAAGCTCGGGTAAGCGGGGTAATAAAAAAAAGAGCATATACCAGCTTTTGAACATCTGACGCGGGTGCCGAACCTCTTGAAGATAAATCTTGAGGTGCGGAGCGTTGAGGATGACGAGCCTGTCTACAAGTTCGGGATGTTTATCCGCGAATGTCCACGCGATGATACCGCCCCAGTCGTGCCCCACAATATGTGCGTGGGGATATCCGGTTGCGCGGACCAGTGCGGAAACATCTGTAACAAGGTGGTCCAACTGGTAAGCATTTTGCTCAAGGGGCCTGCCTGAGAGGTTGTATCCGCGCATGTCTGGTACCAATACGGAGAAGCCAGCAGCTACCAGCGCGGGAATCTGCCGATGCCAGGAACGCCAATTTTCCGGAAAACCATGGAGCAGGATAACGGGTGGTCCTTTACCGGCCATAACGACATGCAGATCTACGCCGTCTCCGGTGATGCGCTCGTGCCGAAGCTCTATTTCTTCCAATATACTTCCTCGCGCACTGTAATTCTCCATCCGGGTCGGACAAAGATTATCTAAAATCCCTAATAGCCGCATGCAACAAGGGGCGAAACAGGAGTAAGTGAGTAAGTTCTGTGATATCGATAATGTTATCTGTCATTTTGCGCTAAACCAGATATCGCCATACCAGGCCGTTGCCGTTGTGCGCGTGTTGTCGGTGTCGGTCATGATCGCCACGGCGTCAACCCGGTCAGGCTCTTCGCCAAATAGGCGCTTGTAATCGGCACGGACGTCGCGCTTCTCGCTAACCCATTGGTTGAGCCGGGCAGGGCCGGATTCCACCGCGATCATACGCGCATTACCGGTAAAAGCGTTAAGCCACTTGCTGTCGATGGGTTGCCTGTTCGACCATACGTAGTTAATGGCGCGCGTGCGCCAGAACATCAATCCACCGGAGAACACCACATAGACGCGCGCAGGGTAATCATCGCCAGCGCGGGTGCGCTCATCGGCCCCCGCCAGTATGTTACCTGCTTGCCACGTCCAGTTGAGGATAGGCGTCTTGCCAAGGTCGATATTTACCTCGCGATACAATCCTGAGGCGGCGGCATTGCTGTCAGCGCGCAGGGCGGTTCGCCCGTCCTTGTTCTGGAGGGAATAGCGGGTCTCGCCAGCAAACGCTTTCGATTGCCAGCCACTCAGATCGCCCCTTGAGAAGCGGGCAATGTCAACACGATCATCCGCCGCCCATGACAGCACCGGGAAACAGATCATAGCCCAACACAGCAATTTGTCCATGCGCTTATCCATGCTTACGGTGTTCGCTCGAACAGCGACTCGATGAGAAAGGCATCATCGAAGTGCCGGCGTCCGACGAAAGCGGTGGGGTGACGTCCCCACTGGCGCATCGCGCCTGGCGACCGGATGCCCATTGGCCACAGAAGAAAACGCTCGGTACGCTCTGTTCCGGCGATCAGGCCATATGCGCCGAACAGGCTACGATAACCTTCATCGGTAGGCAGAGAACGCAGCACATCATAGTCTTCCCACGCCAGCGGTTGCGCCGCTGGCAATAATCCAGCTGGCGATTCGTCGTGGTAGAGCCTCTGGATGAAATGGGTATGGTGAGCGATGCGCAGCACCAGCGGCTGCCGTTCGCGCGCTGGTGGTGCTGGTTGCGGCAGCATCGGAGGTTCAAAGTAAAAGGTGGGAAGATTTCCACGCAGGCGTAGCCGATGGCTCAAAAAGAATTCATGGTAGCAGCCGCAGTTATGGATGGCGTCGTAAAGCCATGGCTCGCCATCCGGACCCAAGGTTACCCGCCAATTGATCCCATCGAGTTGGCCCGCGTAGATATCGTTGCCGGGACGCGCAGGAAACCAGACGATATAGTTAAGCTGTAGCAACACCTGATCACCGAGACGTGTGTGCGAAATCTTGCGATACAGTGTTGGACGGGTGATGTCTACCACTGGTCCGTTTTTCCATTGCAACATACCGATATGATCATTCTCATCGACCACATCCACTTCCCATAATGGGGCATATGTGTCGAAAAGCCGGTCAAGATCAGTACCCGTTGGCAGCGGGATGCCGAGCGGATCAAGCGAGCGGCGCAGAATTTCAGTCGTTTGCCGGGCGTTGAGCGGGACGTGGGAGGACGTGGCGGCCGATGTGGCGGCCGATGTGGTGGATGAGGGCATCCAACGCACCAACCTGCCGGCCACCGGTAGAGACGCCTGTTTTGTAGAAAAGGTATTGCGTGTTTCGTTGTGCCAGGCTGAGATGCCGGCCGACATAATCGGCGCAGTGAGCGGATAGAGACCGAGCACCTGCCACCAGGCTACATAATCATCCTGAACGTGAACAGCATTGCGGAACCGGGCGCGGCGCTCCGGTTGCGTGAGATCGGCGGCCAGCAGTTGTTCGCGACAACCGCTGAGTTCGTGGAGCAGAGTGCCTTTGGGATACCCCGCTATGGGTGCGGATAGATTGCGCAATTCCAGCGTACGCGCCTGGGCATCAAGATCGGCCATATGACCGATCCATGCCGGCCAATGTCCCGGTTTGGTTAGCCCGTCACGCAACGAGGCGAGCAGGCGGGTCGTGCGCAGGTAGGGAAAACCTGGAACCGGTGACGAGCCGTGGTCGCGCACCCCCTCGCGGTCAATGGCTGCATCGACTTCCTGATACAGCGCGCGGCAGGTAGTCAAAGTATCGGTTATCGGCGCAACGGGACGGTTTTCCACCGTAACGCAGCCGGTCAGGAGCAGCGTGCCAAACAGCAGAACTAATTTTGCCGTAGCCGGAATAATGCGCCCCATGCGCCCCGAGCCGCTGAAATGATCCATTGTTTTCCTCCGCTGCGTGTTGTTGCTTGTCCCACGTTCTTCTGTCCACCTCGACTTTGAAGATCGACGCGCACTGAGTCAAATTGGAACGGTAATCGTGTGGAGTAAACGGTATTGATTATTGTACTGTCGGTACGATAAAGTTCATACAGGGAAAGGGAACACTACCGCTTATTCGACTTTTCATCGACTGTTGCATGCAGGATGAAAGTAGCGCAGTCAGCGACGATTGAGGAACTTGTTTCCATTATCACTATCGAACCCGGCAGGTAGCGCCTGCTCAATCGCCTCAATCTGATCTAATATCCCGCGTCAACCCGGGTTTCAGATGGTTATAATCCGCCGTTAGTTTGGTTGCCAGTAAACTGAGACAACATGTCCTCTGACCAGATTTCTTTGGTTTTTTTGTCGAGAAATCCGGGCCGAGGATTGAATATGAATTTGAGTGCACGAAAAGTTATAATGCACGTCTAATCACCTTTCAAAAAACCTGAAAATTAGTCCTATGCGTTCTATGCCAAAGTTGCTTTTCCAAAGAAGTCCCACGCTATCCGGTGAGGATGTTGCCGCAAAGCGTGAGGAGATACGCGCCTATTTTCATGCCACGCTGGATCGCTACGAGCAGCTTTTCGAGACGTTACATGGCGATGAAGCCTATTTTAAAAAACCGATATCGTTGCGGCACCCGCTAATTTTCTACCTCGGCCATACGGCAACTTTCTTTGCTAACAAACTGTTGCTTGCGGGTCTGATAGCGGAACGAATCAATCCCAGGCTTGAATCCATGTTCGCGGTCGGGGTCGACGAGATGAGCTGGGATGACCTGAATACCACCCATTACGACTGGCCGTCTGTTGAAGAAGTGCGAACCTACCGCAATGCCGTTCGCAGCATCATCGACCGGCTCATCAGCGAAACGCCTCTGACTTTGCCGATTGGCTGGGACCATCCCTGGTGGACTATTCTGATGGGGATCGAGCATGAACGTATCCATCTGGAAACTTCTTCAGTACTCATCCGGCAGCATGTGCTTGAACATGTCAGACCGCACCCCGCATGGGAACCTTGCCGGAAATCCGGTCAGGCGCCACAGAATCAATTAATCGACGTGCCGGCGGGTCTGGTTTCTGTGGGCAAAAGCAAGTCTGATCCTGTTTACGGATGGGACAATGAATATGGTCGTCATGTAGCGGAAGTTGCGGCATTTCAGGCCGGCAAATACCTGGTGAGCAATCAGGAATTTCTGGCTTTCGTTGAAGCCAATGGTTATGGCATGGAAAGCTGTTGGGAAGAAGAGGGCCGGGCGTGGCAGCATCATACACGCGCGGGCTACCCTACTTTCTGGATCAGGCATGGTAGCGAGTGGCGGCTACGCTTGATGATCGAAGAAATACCGATGCCCTGGGATTGGCCGGTGGAAGTGAACTATCATGAGGCCAAAGCCTTTTGCAACTGGAAAGCCGCGGCCACCGGTCAACCGTTCAGATTGCCAACGGAAGATGAATGGTATCGGCTCTATGACGTAGCCGGATTGTCGGAAGTTCCGCACACCGAACCAGCGGTCGCCAATATCCATCTCGACCATTCCGCATCCAGCCATCCTATCAATGAATTTCCTCAAGGAGAATTCTACGATGTGACCGGTAACGTCTGGCAATGGACTGAAACGCCGATTTATCCGTTCGAGGGCTTCGATATCCATCCGCATTACGACGATTTCACCACACCAACATTCGACGGACGGCATAATCTCATGAAGGGAGGCTCGTGGATTTCATGTGGCAACGAGTCGCTCAAGAGTGCCCGCTATGCCTTTCGCCGTCATTTCTTTCAGCATACCGGGTTTCGCTATGTGGTTGCCGATGCGCCTGCTGTTCAGCACGACTCTCACTACGAAACCGATAAGCTGCTCTCGGAATACGGCGAGTTTCATTATGGGGATGAATATTTTGGTGTTCAAAACTTCCCGCAGGCGCTGGCTGAACTGGCGATCGCCGCCATGGGTGACAGACCGGCTCATAAGGCGCTTGATCTTGGTTGTGCGTCCGGACGAGCCACTTTCGAACTGGCGCGGCATTTCGACGATGTGACCGGCATCGATTTCTCGGCTCGCTTCATCGGCCAGGGTGTCCAGCTTGCTGGTCAGGGTGTATTGCGCTATACGCTGACGGATGAGGGCGATCTCGTTTCTTATAAGGAGCGTACGCTGACGGGTCTTGGCCTGGATGCTATCAAGCATAAAGTAAGATTTTATCAGGGCGATGCATGTAATCTCAAAACCCTGTTCAGCGGCTATGACCTGATTCTCGCGGCCAACCTGATCGATCGTCTTTATGATCCGGCCAAACTCCTCTCAAGCATTCATACACGGCTTAACCTGGGAGGGTTGTTGATGATTGCCTCGCCTTATACGTGGTTGGAGGAGCATACCAAGAAGGAAGCATGGGTTGGCGGATTCAAGCGGGATGGCGAAAGCTTCGGTACCCTGGATGGCCTGAAAGAAATCCTGGGTAGTCATTTCAAATTGGTTCAAGGCCCGCGCGAAGTGCCATTTGTAATCCGTGAAACGCGGCGGAAATTCCAGCACACGCTCTCGGAAATGACAATGTGGGAGAGAATTGCTTGAGTGGCAATTACGCTTCCAGTCATGACTTCAGCCGCGATATCGATCGCGCAGGTACCGCCAGCCTGAAATATGACGGGCGGCAAAGCATGTTTGGCGCAGCAGAGGTCATTCCACTATGGGTAGCGGACATGGATTTTGCCGCGCCGCCGGCCGTGACCCAGGCGCTTGTGAAACGCGCGACGCATCCGGTGTATGGCTATACCGTCTATCCGGACAGCTTGTACGAATCATTGATAGACTGGTTGGGGCGCCGCCATGGTTGGGACGTGCAGCGCGAATGGGTCCTAATGTGCCCCGGCGTGGTTCCATCGCTATATACAGCTGTCATGACTTTCGCCGAACCAGGCGGGTCGGTCATCGTGCAACCGCCGGTGTATTTTCCCTTCTTTTCGGCCGTCACGGGCACCGGCAGACACCTGGTAAATAATCCATTGCGCCTTGGGAACGATCGTTACACCATAGATTTTGACCATCTGGAACAGTGTGCGGCGGAAGCAAGTCTGCTATTGCTATGTTCGCCCCATAACCCGGTCGGCAGGGTATGGAATACGGGAGAACTGGAACACATCCTGCGGATAGCGAAGAAACACGATCTGGTGATATTCTCGGATGAAATACACGCCGATCTGATCTACCCCGGAAATAAACATCATGTCCTTTCCGTGCTGGCGGAGGCATCGGCCAAAAACGGCGTTAGCATCGTAACCGCCGTCGCACCCAGCAAGACGTTCAATATTCCTGGGCTGAATCTTTCTGTTCTGATCGTGCCTGACCCGGAGTGTCGTAAAGCACTTATCCAGACATTCGACGCCATGCACGTCAGCGCATCCAATCCATTCAGTATCGTCGCGTTCGAGGCAGCGTATCGGGAAGGCGAGACGTGGCTGGATGAATTGCTGATTTATCTCCGGCAAACGCGGGATTACGTAGCGGAGTATCTGACTACCTATCTCCCGGACATCCGGCTTATTGAATCGGAGGGCACTTACCTGCTATGGCTTGACTGCCGTGCGCTGACTGCCCGATTGGGAATAAATGATGCGCAACTGAAGCATCTCTTCGTGCATGAAGCCGGCGTGGGCATGAGTCCCGGTACACTGTTCGGCGAGGCAGGCAGCGGTTTCATGCGCATGAATATTGGCGCGCCGCGCCATATCATCCAGACGGCCCTCGAAAATATCAGGGAAGCGGAACACAGAATCAGGCAAGGAATAATGCCGGCCTAAGGGATATCCCTGCAAGCCTACATTTATTGCCAATCTCGCCGCGATCCCCTTTATCCCATCTTCAAAAAATGTTTCTTACCTATCATGTCAAAGACATGCCACGTCGGCATTTTTTGTTTGCCCTAATGGCATAGATTGTTTTTCTCGATAAGGTTCCGCGGAAGCGCTGCGATCTTGGAAATCCATTCCAGTCATGGTTTTTAAATTTCCGATCCTTGCTTGCCGGCATACATGAATACGGCGATACATTCCCATCGCGGCTGGGTTGCGGTTTTCGTCACCATATGCATCTGGACTGGCTTCATTCTTGTCACGCGTCATGGTGGCACAGGCACACTTACCAGTTGGGATATCACGTCGCTGCGTTTTGGGGTTGGCGCGCTGATCGCGGTCTTTTTTCTGCCACGAATAACGCTGCCGCCGCTCAAGGTGATCATGCTGTTTACCTTGTTTGGCGGCATTGGGTATGCGGTTGTCGTATATGCCGCATTTCGCATGACACCCGCTGCGCATGCTTCGGTGCTATTGCCTGGCGCGTTGCCTTTCGAGACGGCCATTATTGCATGGCTATGGCTTGGGCAAAAACCATTAGGGCGGCAGCGCGCCGCGCTTGCCATTGTCTTTGCCGGCATCGTATTGACAGCCGCCGACTCATTCTCACACGGTCCGCAACTCACTCGTCCGCAGATTCTTGGTGACCTCCTTTTTCTTTGCGGCTCATCCTCATGGGCAGTTTTTACCCTGCTGCTTGGCCGCTATCCGGTACAGCCGCTTGCTGCGACGGTAGCCACCACGCTGGGTAGCGCCGTCGTTTACCTGCCAATCTGGTGGTTGTTTCTTCCCAGCACACTTGGGCAAGCGCCCGCTAGCGAAATCGCGATTCAGGCAATATATCAGGGTGTGCTGGTGGTTTTCGTCGCGATGCTGTTCTACACTTTTGCGGTGCGTCGTCTTGGCTCCCAAACGGTAGTATTGCTCATGGCTTTTGTGCCGGTCGTATCGGCACTCGCCGCCGTGCCTCTTCTGGGCGAACCGCTATCCATGCTCACATTGGGGGGGTTGGGAGCCGTGACGGCGGGGGCTGTGCTGGGAACACGGACGCCACCGTTAAATAAAGATTGAGAACGTGAATGCAAGTAAACTAACATGCTTCGACAAGGGCATATGTGCCCAGTATTTTAATCCTAAATCCGGTAGTTGGACGGGGTGAAGTGTGCGGTTTTTGGGGTACAGGGCAAGGCGCAACGACGCGGAATGGTTATTCCATTCCAAGGAGCTGCAACACAGCCATGTGCCTCAAAAACCGTGCAATCCGCGCTGTAGCGAGCTCACTAACAGGGAGAAGGTTAAGTGGCGTAAAAAGTCTTTGTGAGTCATAACGCTAAACTTAAAAATGAGCGATCAACTACCGGATTTAGGTTAATTGCATGAATACCAATCTTAAGGGTTTGAGCTTCGGATTAATGCAAGCAGCGCAATTGTTTGCTGGTTCGTCAGCGTACTCTTAAGGTGAACAGTCAATTTTAGCCATGACAAACCCTACGTTTTCCTCGATTTCTCCCGCTAGCGGCTCGCCCGGCGTCTCATCGCTATCCCTGCCTTCTACCTGGGCTGCGCAAGTTGAGTCGCAGCTTTCCGCTGAAGAAAAGGTGCTTGTCTGGCTGGAAACTGATCTTGATGCGCAACTGCATTTTGCTTCCGGGTTAGTGGTCGTGACCAATCGACGTCTATTGGCCAGTCCAGGGACGGATCAGGAGAGCGCGGTTTGGCGGGAGTGGGCCTATCAGCCAGGGCTGACGCTGATTCATCACGATTATTCCGGCGTTGGCAGCCTCGAGCTTGTTGACACGGATTCACGACTTGCCTGCTGGCGTTACACTCTCGGCGGCGACACCGCGGCCGGGCGCCTGATCGAGCATTTTACAGAGCAACTTGGTTACCAGCTTACCGGGGAGCCGCCGCAGCCATCCGTGCGGATTGTGTGTCCCAAATGCCAGCGGGTACTCGATGCGCCGCTATTGCCGGGTGACGAAGCGTGTTTGGTGTGTAGAAGAGAAATACATAGGCCGGCCTCGACTTGGACACTGTTCCGTTTGTGGCGTTTTGCCAAGCCCTATAAATGGCGGTTGCTCACGGGTTTTCTGCTGACGCTAGGCAGTACGGCGGCGACGCTGGTCCCGCCCTACATGACCATGCCGCTAATGGATAACGTGCTGATTCCCTATCAGAACGGCAAACCGATCGATACCGGTCTTGTCACGTTTTATCTTGCCGGTCTGCTCGGCGCGGCAATTGTGGCGTGGGTGCTGGGCTGGGCGCGAACCTACATGCTGGCGCGGGTTTCTGAACGTATCGGCGCCGATCTGCGCACGACCACTTACGAACATCTGCTCAAACTCTCGCATGCGTATTTCGGCGGAAAGCGCACCGGCGACCTGATGGCGCGCATTGGCTCGGAAACCGATCGCCTCAACGTTTTTCTGTCGCTACATTTGCTGGATTTCGCTACCGATGTGCTGATGATCGGCATGACAGTTATCATCCTCGTTTCGATCGATCCCTGGCTCGCACTGGTAACCCTGGTTCCGCTGCCTATCATTGCCTGGCTGATCCATCTGGTACGCGACAGACTACGCACCGGATTTGAAAAGGTTGATCGCGTCTGGGCCGAGGTTACCAGCGTGCTTGCCGACACCATTCCCGGCATACGCGTGGTCAAGGCGTTTGCGCAGGAGAAGCGCGAGGCGGCGCGCTTCCGCGCGGCAAATGACCGTAATCTGGAGGTCAACGACCGGATTAACAAGGTCTGGTCATTGTTCACGCCCACCGTGACTCTGCTAACCGAAGCCGGGTTGCTCGTGGTGTGGGTTTTCGGTATCTGGCAAGTATCGAAAGACGAAATTACGGTTGGTGTGCTCACCGCCTTTCTTGCCTATATCAGCCGTTTCTATCTACGGCTCGATTCGATGAGCCGCATTGTCTCGTTTACGCAGAAGGCAGCGGCCGGCAGCAAACGTATCTTCGAAATCCTCGATCACGTTTCCAGTGTTCCGGAGCCCGTACACCCCATGCATCTGCCTGTCGTCAAAGGCCGTATCGAGTTACGCGGCGTCGGGTTCCGCTACGGCACCCGTAGTGTGACGCGTGACATCAGCATCGCCATCGAGCCAGGCGAAATGATCGGTCTTGTGGGGCATAGCGGCTCGGGCAAGAGCACACTTGTTAACCTGATCTGCCGTTTCTACGACGTCACCGAAGGCGCGATTTTGCTGGATGGAGTAGACATCCGCTCGCTGCCGGTCGCCGAATACCGCAAGCACATCGGCCTGGTGCTTCAAGAACCCTTCCTGTTTTTTGGAACGATCGCAGAGAACATTTCATATGGCAAACCGGATGCGAAGCGGGAGGAGGTTGTTGCCGCGGCTCGTGCCGCCCATGCCCATGAGTTCATCCTGCGTCTGCCACACGGCTACGACTCTCTGGTCGGTGAGCGGGGGCAGGCCCTCTCGGGAGGTGAACGGCAGCGCATATCGATTGCTCGCGCGCTGCTTATCGATCCTCGCATTCTGATCCTTGACGAAGCCACTTCCTCTGTCGATACAACCACCGAGAAAGAAATCCAGAAAGCACTCGAGAATCTCGTGCGTGGACGCACAACGATCGCCATCGCTCACCGTCTTTCTACTTTGCGCGACGCCAACCGGCTGATTGTGCTCGACCGTGGCTGCGTTGTCGAGACCGGCGATCACGCTCAACTGATGGCGCAAGAAGGCCATTATTACGGTCTCTATCAGGCGCAGGCACGCAACGTCGACACTGAGGACGATTTGCGCAGACCGGATATCGATCGCAAAACCGAGGATGGACGCGAATGATCGATAAGCCGAATTACCAGCTGAGCCGGAATGTCTTCGGGCGGCTGGTTTTTACCGGGATGGATGGCGAGGTGCATGAGGGGGTCGTTCCCGTGCGCGCGTTCCCGATCACTGCCCCGGATTATGGTATCGCGCTGATGGGCCAGCATGGTCATGAGCTGGCGTGGATTGATCAACTGAGCAATTTGCCGGATGAGTTGCGCACGCTAGTCGAAGCCGATTTGGCCAGCCGCGAGTTTATTCCTGAAATAAGGCGCATTCACGATGTTTCGAGTTTTGTCACGCCGAGCACCTGGTACGTGGAAACGGATCGCGGCAAAACATCTTTTGTCCTCAAAGGTGAGGAAGATATTCGCCGCCTCACCCCGCCAGCCCTGCTGATTGCGGATAGTCACGGCATTCAGTTCCTGATCCGCGACCGTTTCGCACTCGATCCACACAGCCGCAAGATTCTGGACGGTTTTCTCTAGCAGCCTGTCTGTCCCATTCCGATTTCATACCCGGCGGTAATTGATTGTAGTCAAATCACCTGAAAGAGCCGCGGCTCGGTTCTTTTTCTAACACCTGTTTGAG
>JBDSSX010000164.1:0-5111 GCA_039928555.1 Nitrosospira sp.
TGGTGCCGGGAGGGGGAATCGAACCCCCATGACCTCACAGTCGCGGGATTTTGAGTCCCGTGCGTCTACCAATTCCGCCATCCCGGCAATGCTTTTTCAGGAGGGGGCATTATTACTGAAAACATAGGTCGCGGCAACCTGGACAGGACACATCGGTATAATACGCGCGATGAAAGTTCAGGATTTCGATTTCGATCTTCCCCCCGAGCTTATTACGCAGTTCCCGGCAGAGGAGCGGGCCAGCAGCCGTATGCTGCACCTGGAAGGGTCTAGCGGCGTGCTGCGGGATGCGATGTTTGCCGATCTGCCCCGATACTTGCGTGCCGGTGACGTGATAGTTTTCAACGACACTCGCGTCATCAAGGCACGCTTATACGGAGTGAAAGGCAGCGGCGGCAGGGTGGAGGTGATGGTGGAGCGGGTGCTGGATGCGCATTGCGCGCTGGCGGTCATTCGCGCCAGTCACTCACCGAAACCCGGCTCGAAGCTCTTCCTTGCGAATGCAATCGAGGTGACAGTGTTAGCGCGCGAGCAGGACCTTTATACCTTGCGCTTCAATCATGAGCATACAGTGATCGAGTTACTGGAACACTACGGTAGTCTGCCGCTGCCGCCATATATTTCGCGGGTTGCAACAAAAATGGACGAAGCGCGCTACCAGACCATTTATGCGAAACAGGCGGGTGCCGTCGCGGCGCCTACAGCGGGTCTGCATTTCGATGAAAGCATGCTGAGCGCATTAAGCGAAATGGGCGTGGCGATTGCGCATGTGACGCTGCATGTCGGGTTGGGTACATTTCAGCCCATCCGGGTGGAGAACATTGCCGATCACCAAATGCACAAAGAAATTTTTCATGTGCCGCCAGAAACGGTGGAATCAATCCGGCGTGCGAAAGCCGCCGGTGGACGTGTATTGGCGGTCGGGACGACATCGCTGCGAGCGCTGGAAGCGGCGGCTACGGCGGGTAAGGGCGAACTGCAATCGGGTCATGGCGATACTGATATCTTTATCACACCGGGCTACCGTTTGCGCGTGGTGGAGCGTTTGCTGACCAATTTCCATTTGCCTCGTTCGACCCTGCTGATGCTTGTATCCGCGTTTGGCGGAGCGGAAAATATCCGCCGCGCTTATCAACACGCGATAAATGAGCGCTATCGCTTTTTTAGCTATGGTGACGCTATGCTGATCGAAAGGGAGTCATAACACTGGAAGCACACCTATGAAATTTCAACTTCACCGCAGTGACGGCCTAGCCCGTCGCGCGACCTTGACGCTGACGCATGGCGTGGTGGAAACGCCCGCATTCATGCCGGTGGGGACTTATGGCGCGGTGAAAACAATGTCGCCTGCGGAGTTGCGGGAAGTTAACGCGCATATCGTGCTTGGCAACACTTTTCATTTGTGGCTGCGCCCCGGCCTTGAGGTGATCGAGGCGCACGGCGGGCTCCACGGCTTCATGGGCTGGAACGGGCCCATCCTGACGGATTCCGGTGGTTTCCAGGTATTTAGCCTGGGGGTCATGAACAAGATTACCGAACAGGGAGTCAAGTTTCGCTCGCCGGTGAATGGCGATGCGTGTTTTCTTACGCCGGAGGAATCGATGCGCATCCAGCGCATACTCAATTCGGATATCGTGATGATATTCGACGAGTGCACGCCCTATCCGGCGGACGAGCGCACAGCGGGTGAATCCATGGAATTGAGTTTGCGCTGGGCGGAACGCTCAAAACATGCGCATGATAACGATGGCGGTAATCCCAATGCATTGTTTGGCATCGTCCAGGGTGGAATGTACGAGAATCTGCGCGACAAATCGCTTGCGGGATTGCGGGATATCGGTTTCGACGGTTATGCCATCGGTGGGCTGTCGGTGGGCGAGCCCAAGGATGATATGCAGCGCATTCTCAAACATGTCGCGCCCCAATTACCCGCCGATCGGCCGCGCTACCTGATGGGTGTCGGAACCCCGGCGGATATTGTAAACGCGGTAGCGCAAGGAGTAGATATGTTTGACTGCGTCCTCCCTACGCGCAATGCGCGCAATGGCTGGCTGTTCACGCGCAACGGGATAATCAAGCTGCGCAACAGTCAATACCGCCTGGACACGGCGCCGCCGGATGCGCAATGCGGCTGTTATACGTGTCGTCATTTTACCCGCGCTTATCTGCATCATCTGCAACGGATCAACGAAATCCTCGGCGCCCGTCTCAACACGCTGCATAATCTGTATTACTACCAGCAGTTGATGGGTGAAATCCGTGCCGCAATCGAGAGGGGCAAGTTCGAAGAATATGCGCAAGAATTTCAAGCCCGTGCCGCATCATGCTAAACTCGCGTTTTTTTCAACCCAGATAATTCATTAGGATGCGAGATGATGGGGAGGCAGGTTGCGAGACTAGCCGCAAACTGACCGCCAGCGCTCAGGTAGGCTCTGAGAGTCGCTTAATGGATTATCTGGGTTTAACTATCATCGGAGAATGTCATGTTGATTAGTGAAGCTTTCGCCCAAGCCGCTTCCGCCCCAACCGGTGCGGATTTTATGAGCCTGCTGCCGCTGATCGGTATCTTCGCTGTATTTTACCTTCTGCTGATTCGTCCTCAGGCGAAGCGCGCCAAGGAACAGAAACTGATGATAGAGGCGCTGCAAAAGGGCGATGAGGTGGCGACCACAGGTGGCCAGCTAGGACGCGTGAGCAAAGTCAGCGGGAATTACGTAATACTCCAGATTGCCGAAAATGTGCCGATCGTCCTTCAAAAGACGGCCATTCAGACCCTGTTGCCCAAGGGAACGTTGAACAGTATCGAGAAGGAATAGCCAGAATTCCGTTAAGGCAATACATGAGGGTGCGGCATAGTCCTTTTCGTACCTTCTTTTCCTTCGTATCCATTCCAAAACCATGAACCGCTACCCCGCCTGGAAATACCTGATTATCGCGGTTTCGATACTGCTCGGACTGCTCTATACCCTGCCGAATTTTTATGGCGAGTCGCCCGCAGTGCAGATTTCGCCATTACGGACCGCTGCTAAAGCCGATACCGCGCTGCTGCAACGGGTTGAGGACGCGTTAAAGAAGGCTAACCTCGCCACCACTGGAATGTTCCTTGAGACGGGTGGTGTCAAAGTGCGCTTCACCGATACCGATACGCAGATCAAGGCCAAGGATACGCTTCAGTCGGTACTCGGTAACAGTTATATGGTAGCGCTGAATCTTCTCCCCAACTCTCCTCAGTGGTTGACCAGCATCGGCGCGTTGCCCATGTATCTGGGGCTCGATCTGCGTGGCGGCGTACATTTCATGTTACAGGTGGATATGCATGGGGCGCTTTCCAAAGCGCTTGACCGTTTCAGCGCCGATATACGCAGCAGCTTGCGCGAGCAGAAAATCCAGTATATCGGACTCGATAAGGATAGCTCGATGATCACTGTCAAATTTCGTGATCCCGAGTCGCGCGCCAAGGCTGAAGCCGAGATCAAGAAGACATATGCTGATCTAAGCTTGCGCGAGCGGAGTGTAAGAGACGAGTTTCATCTCACCGCTACCCTCAAGCCGGAAGCACAGAAACTCATCCAGGATACCGCCGTGCAGCAGAACATCACCACGCTGCGTAACCGTGTCAATGAACTGGGTGTTGCCGAACCCATTATTCAACAAGCCGGCGCTGACCGCGTGGTCGTGCAATTGCCCGGTGTACAGGACACCGCCAAAGCCAAGGATATTCTGGGACGCACCGCCACGCTGGAAGTGCGTATGGTGGACGAGGAGCGTGATCTTGCCGCAGCGCTGCGCGGGCAGGTTCCGTTCGGAACCGAGCTTTACAATGAGCGTGGCGGCGGCCCGTTACTGGTAAAAAAGCAGGTCGTATTGACGGGTGATCGCATCAATGACGCGCAGGCCGGTTTTGATAGTAATAATCAGCCAGCGGTGCATCTTAACCTCGACAATAATGGCGCGCGAATTTTCAAACAGTTGACGCGCGATAATGTTGGCAAGCGCATGGCTATTTTGCTGATCGAGAAGAATCAGGCGGAAGTCGTGACGGCACCGGTGATCCGCGAGGAAATCGGTGGCGGAAGGGTACAGATCACCGGACGCATGAGTACCGAGGAAGCAAGGGATGTGGCGCTGTTATTGCGTGCCGGGGCATTGGCCGCACCGATGGATATCATTGAGGAGCGCACGGTAGGGCCAAGTCTCGGTGCAGACAACATTGCACGCGGGTTTAATTCCACGCTGTATGGCTTTTTGGCGATCGCCATTTTCATGATGGCCTACTATATGATGTTTGGTGTCATTTCCGTGGTGGCGCTGGGCGTGAACCTGCTGCTTCTGATAGGCCTTCTCTCGATTTTACAGGCTACACTGACGCTTCCAGGCATGGCAGCGATTGCGCTTACTATAGGCATGGCGATCGATGCGAATGTACTGATCAATGAACGTGTTCGCGACGAGCTCCGTAATGGCATGCCGCCGCAAGCAGCGATTAATGCGGGATATGAACGGGCGTTTGGCACCATACTTGATTCCAACATTACTACCTTGATCGCCGGTATCGCTTTATTTGCGTTCGGTAGCGGTCCTATCAAGGGATTTGCCGTGGTGTTGTGTTTGGGTATTCTGACTTCAGTATTCAGTGCGGTGATAGTTTCGCGCGGTCTGGTCAATTTGACATATGGCAGCCGCCGCAAATTGGACGGGGTTTCCATTGGCCAGGTCTGGAAGCCAGGGAGTGACAAGCGCTGATGCCGCGAATGAGTAGGGCGGGAGCGGCCTACCATACTTGAAAAATAAGTGAAGAATAAGTGAAGAATAAGCAGAAAACAAGCGGGAGATAGGGCCGGATGGAATTTTTCAGAATCAAGCGCGACATCCCCTTCATGAGTTGGGGAAAATATACCACCACCATATCGTTACTGACTTTTATCGTGTCGGTATTCTTTCTCTTTACCAAGGGTTTGAATCTGGGCGTGGATTTTACCGGTGGCACGGTAATGGAAGTCGGCTATACGCAGTCGGCGGACGTCAACAAGGTACGGAATGTACTCGTGAAACTTGGAATGCCGGATGTCAGCGTGCAGAATTTCGGCACATCCCGGGATGTGCTGATAAGA
>JBDSSX010000165.1:0-24043 GCA_039928555.1 Nitrosospira sp.
CAGGGAAGTGAAAACTCATCCAATCCAGAAAATAACTCCATCCTGCAAGAGTGGCAACAAGTATGCAACCGTCTGTGATCGAATCGTAACCTCCCGACATGCCGTTGCTGGCGGCGTCTGCGATGAGTACCAGCAGCATTACATCTGCTATGGCAATAGCCCCAATGTCGCGGCGAAGCATGAATCTGAACAACAAAAATATAAACCAATAGATGACCGTCCCTCGTACGAAGATCTCCACAGGATTGACTGAAAAGCCAAAAAGATGAGCCCAATCAATCATGCGTAACGCTGGCTGAGATACCTTCGCATATTAGTTTCCAGCTTAACCCGGCTTGCATGGCGCTGCTTCATCCACCGTGTCTAATCAGGTTTCTTGAGATCCCGCGCCAAACGAATACCAGAAAAATGCCACTGTGTCTCGGCAGGGGAAAAATTGCGAAAACTCGGGCGGATACGTTCCAAAGGCGTGACACAGGAGCCACCGCGCAGCACATACTGGTTAACCATCGACCGGCTGTTGTACTCGCCGACGGCTTTGTCCCAGACCGCCGAGATCGGCCCATCTGCAGTCGCCTTTGTCGGACTGTAGCCCGGATAGGCGGAATAACTTGATTGTGTCCATTCCCATGCATCGCCGTAGAGCTGAACCAAGCCCGCGGCAGCCCTGGAAACGTCTGTATGAAAATGTCCAATTTCGGCAAAATTTCCGGCAATTCGCTGCGGCAAAGCCGCGTTCTCCCACTCGACTTCGGTGGGTAACCGCGCGCCAACCCATCGTGCGTAGGCGTCGGCCTCATAATATGAAACATGGATGACTGGCTGATCAGGGTGCAGGGGTAATGCGCCATTGAGTGTGAATTCTTGCCATTCAACACCTTTGTGAATCCAGTACAAAGGATGGCTGTGCTGATTCGTCTTGAGCCAATCCCATCCTTCCGATAGCCATAACGCTGAATCTTCATAACCTCCCGCTTCCATGAACTTAAGGTATTCGCCGTTAGTGACAAGACGGGAGGCCAGTTGATAAGGCTGGAGATATTCCTTATGCTGCGGGGATTCATTATCGTAGCAAAATTCCCCGCCGGCGTAACCTATCTCCCGTATGCCTCCCTCGAAGTCGTACCATTTCAGCGTCATGGCGGATATGGAGGGTTGCATTCCCAGCATTTGGTAACAGGGTTTGAGGGGATTCTGCGATAGCAGATGCTTGATATCAGTCAGGATGAGTTCCTGGTGTTGTTGTTCGTGATTAAGGCCCAGGACAACCAGCATGCATAGCATCTCATCCTTGGCCGGTAAATTCAAAAGCTGGTGCATGCGTTCATCAACATTACGGCGATAGTCGTGGATTACGGATAGAGGAGGCCGTGTAACTAACCCTCGCTTGGGGTCGGGGTGCGTTTCTCCATCGGCATTGTAAGAGCTGAACATTGCGCGAAACGCTTCGTGGAATGGTTTGAACGGTACTTCATAAGGCTCAAGTACAAAATTTTCGAAGAACCAGGCAGTGTGACCTAAATGCCACTTGACCGGGCTGGCATCCGGCATGGACTGAACGCAGCAATCCTCCGTGGACAGCGGCGCGACCAGCGCCATGGTTCGTTCGCGGATACGCGAATATTTTGGCCATAGCGCGCCGGGCATCTCGGGGATTACCTTATTTACCGTAGCGGGATTTTCTGCGTGCATAACAGTGGCATGTACTGATTACCTTTCGGTGTGTTTTTCAAGAAATTCAGAACTGGATAATGCGACAGAATTAGAGATATTATGCACGTGGCTTACTGGGTCAGATCAACCGCTTCCAGCGGCTTTCCCGCAGGTCCATGAAGAATTTGGCCATTCACGTCGAAACGGGAGCCATGGCAGGGGCAATCCCAGGATTTTTCCGCGGAATTCCACGATACGACGCAACCTAAATGCGTGCAGGCGGCTGTCAGAGCATGTGTCTTGCCGTCATCATCGCGATAGACAGCGATCTTCTTTTCTCCCTTGCGCATTACCGCTCCTTGTCCTGGTGCGATTTCCTCCGGTGAATCGACATCTCCCTCTTTCACCCAATCGCTATATTGAGCCAGCGTGTTACCCAGCTCCTTGAGAAATTCGGGCATTCCGTGGATGGCTTTTCGGGACGGATCGTAGAGATCAAGCCAGGAATTATTCCGACCCATGATTAAGTCAGTGACCAGCATCGCTCCCGCGGTACAGTGTGTCATGCCATTGCCGGAATCCCCCGTAATAATATAAACATTCTTGTCATCCATCGGATTGCGGCCCATATAGCCGACGCCGTCCGCAGGTTCCATGCACTGCCCCGACCATTTGAAATCGACCGATCCCGCCATTGGATAATGCTGGCGTACCCATTTCTCGATTTCGTCGTAACGATGCTCAGGGTGTTCGTCCTGGCCTACCTTGTGATCTGCCCCGCCCACGACCAGAATTTCGTGGTCGGAGGTCTTGTCGGGAGTGGTCAATCGCACGTAATAGTAAGGATCTCCGTTGTCCCACAGCAGGATACGAGGTACGGACCCTGCAGGCACGCGGACTCCCAGAACGTAGGTGCGATAAGCTGCTTGTTTCGTATGCATGACCACGCGGTCATTAAACGGCGTATTGGTTGCCACAACAACCGCCTTGGCTGTAATTGCGCCACCTTCCGTAGTTACTGTCAGGGAATTATCATGGCTACTGATATCTAACGCGCGCGCGTGATTGAAGAGGCTGCCGCCGTTGCGCCGGAAGGCTTCAACAAGCCCGCTCAGATATTTGAGTGGATGAAACTGCGCTTGATTAGCAAATTCCAGACATGGGCCTGTATTAAAACTCAAATCCGGCACCTGCTCTTTTTTGCGGATCTCGACACCGGCCTTGCGTGCCGCATCAAATTCTTTATCCAGATCGGCGTAGCCATCCGGAGTTAACGAAAATAGATAGCCGCTTAACCGCTCAAATTGGCAATCTATCTTTTCTTTTGCGACAATTGATTCAACGAGCGCCGTGGCCTGTTGAAAACTTTCGGCTACCAGTTGCGCCTTGTCCGCCCCAAAAGCATCTTCAATTACAGAATACCGGTCATCAGGGGGGAAAAATGGGCGGTCGTTCGTCCTGTCTCGCCTTCTCCTATTCTTCCGGCGTCGATGAGAACCACAGCCTTGCCTTCCCGCGATAACAAATAAGCCGTCGTGAGTCCGGCGATACCTCCTCCGATCACACAAACTTCAGTTTCGAGTTTTTCCCGCAAGCCGGGAAATTGCGGCAAAGCCGTAGTCATCCAGACCGATTTTGACCCGTTGGAAAGATTATCCATTTTTTGAACCTTCTTATGACAAAGATTGGCAAGCGGTGAAAAATAATCCTTTGGTACGGAGACGGGGCACAAAAGCGATTGGTGGCGGCACGCGCGCATGCCCGCGCACCACATATTAAAAGAATAAAGGCCAGGATAAACAAATTCCGTGCGATAACGCACATTCAGCATCTTCCAATTTCTATAAGGTAAATGTTTACGGCGAGGCAGAGGTGGGCGATCAAGCGCCCATATTTCGACTTTTGCGCCGCTTATTGGGTGCCGTGCAATAACGATCCACCAAAGCCGCCGTGGCCAATCCAAGCGCGAAAGTTCCATAAACGATAAGCAAGGAACGTTTCG
Source organism: Nitrosospira sp. (assembly GCA_039928555.1). GTDB lineage: Bacteria > Pseudomonadota > Gammaproteobacteria > Burkholderiales > Nitrosomonadaceae > Nitrosospira. The sequence goes on from JBDSSX010000165.1 coordinate 3,656, forward strand.
ATAGCCGATGTTCGAAGCCGGGGGTTAACCGTTTTGGAATAACATGAAAGTCGACCACATAAGCTGCGGCGGTAGTCACGAGAGCAGGCGCTATCGTAGCGGCTGTATTATTGGCAGGCGTCATGCGCTGGCGAAGTTTTTCGTGCAGGATGGCCCAAAAGACAGATGCGGCGTGATGTATTGCGTACCCTACAACGGTGTATTGCAAGCTGAAGCGATTCTGATAAGGCGCGTGTTTCCCCCATATCCACTGGCTTGGCCCATTAACGGGCGCGGCTGATTTATTTAACTCCGTCTTGCCAAAAAACGCGAGAGAAATGGTTGAAACAATGCTCGCTACGGTACCCGAAATTAATGCGTTGCGAAACGCCTGATTCCAGGTTTTATGATCGCGTGCCATAGGAAACTATAATTTCGATGTATTGGTCATAACGAATATCTGATTCTCGAATATTCCGTGAGTTCCGTGCAGCCTGTCAAAAATTTAAACTCTTTTTGCCTGATAAATGTCGACCATCTTAATTACGGGAGCAACCGGTTTTATCGGTAGCCATTTGGCCACGGCACTGGCGGATGCGGGACATCGAGTCGTATGCGCCGTAAAAAATCCCGGTACGGAAAACTTGGAGGGCCGGTTTTCTTATATATCTGTCGATTACACCTGTGATTTCGATATAAACGTATGGGAAATGCGGCTGAAAGGCGTTGATGTGGTAATAAACGCGGTAGGCATATTGCGGGAACATGGGCGGCAGACATTTGCTGCGCTTCATGATCGCGCGCCGCGCGTACTTTTCGAAGCATGTGCCGCGACGGGTGTCAAAGTCGTGCAGATATCCGCCCTGGGGGCGGATGAGAAAGCGCGTAGCCGCTATCATCTCAGCAAGAAAGCCGCGGACGATGCCTTGCTCGACTCATGGAAAAGATCTGTGGTCGTGCAGCCATCGCTCGTATATGGGCGTGGTGGAGCGAGCGCCAGGCTATTTAATTTACTCGCAAGTCTGCCGGTTATTCCGCTTCCTGGGCTTGGCAATCAGCGGATACAACCGATACATATCGATGATCTCACCGATGCCATAACGGCATTGGTCAAAACTGATCGTTTTCTTGGCTGCCGTATTCCGCTGGTTGGTCCGAAACCCCTTACCTTGCGGTGTTATTTGGGAGAATTGCGGCGTCTGATGGGACTGCGCGCTGCCACGTTTTTGCGCATTCCGTTGCCACTCATTGGCGCGACCGCGCAGGTCAGTCAGTGGTTAGGGCGGGGCTTGATGGATATCGAGACATGGCAGATGCTCCAGCGAGGGAACACAGCGGACGCAAGCTCGACCCGCGAACTCTTAGGTCACGAACCGCGATCGGTTAGCGCATTTGTATCCTATTGGGATGTTAGTGAACTAAAACTGTCAGCGCTGCTGGGTTGGTTGCAACCACTATTGCGAGCTTCGATCGCTGCGGTGTGGCTGGTTGCTGGCGTCGTATCGATGGGAATCTATCCAGTCGAGGAAAGCTATGCCCTGCTTGCACGCGTAGGAATCACCGGGAGCCTTGCGCCTGTAACCCTTTATGGCGCTGCTGCAATCGATATGGCTTTTGGCCTGGGTACGTTGTTCTTGCGGTATCGCAAGCTTCTCTGGATCGCACAGGCCGCACTTATCGTTCTTTATACGTTCACCATCACTTTTTTTCTTCCGGAGTTCTGGATGCATCCTTTTGGGCCATTGGTAAAAAATCTTCCTATTCTTGCAGCCATCTGGTTGATGTATGAGTTGGAGGAGCGGTGATGGATTACATTATCGCGAAATGGCTGCATATACTTTCCTCAACATTGCTCTTCGGCACAGGTATAGGCACAGCCTATTATCTTTATTGCGCTACCCGGACAAGAAACCCTTTAATCATTGCTGCGGTGGGCAAAAATGTTATCGTTGCTGACTGGATGTTTACTGCAACGACCATCGTCATCCAGCCTCTTACCGGTTTTTATCTCGTTTATTTAGCGGATATTCCGCTGACAGACCGCTGGATAGCCTGGTCAATCGGTTTATATCTGCTTGCGGGCGCATGCTGGCTCCCGGTGGTCTGGCTGCAAATACGTCTGCAACGCCTGGCAGCCGACGCTAGCGAAAAGAAAAGCGGTTTACCCGACTTGTATTGGCGTTACTTCCGGTTCTGGATCGCACTGGGTATTCCCGCATTCGTCGCGCTTGTTATCATATTTTATCTGATGGTTGCAAAGCCGATATAAGCAACCAATCAGAGGCATACGGATGCGCTTGGTCAGATGCGCAGGATATTAAAGGCTGACACAACGCCGTCGGCTCATATCGATTTTGCGCAGCTGCTGAAATAATAAATCCGGGATTTAAGAAGCGCGACCTGAACTATCCAACATTACCGTGATCTGAGGTAAGGACATGACTATCCAGAAAAGTAAGAACCCGCGCCAGCAACAAGCTTACGCCGGTGTGAAGAAGAAAACCGAAGATGTGGTGCATCAAGAGCCTCTTTCTCCAAAACAAGAAGAGGAATTATTGTTGCCTCACGACCGGGACGAGACAACTGGCTCAGCAAGTACCGCTTCAGCCACGGTGCATCAGGAATCGCGTGATAGGGTAAAGCAAGCCGCAGAAGACATCGAGCGTGGATTGAAGGATACCGAGCGCCGGGGCATCCCGTCGGATGTTCCTCCCGGAATTGGTAAGAAGCAGCGGTAAGAGGCCGGGATTACTCCGGGATTGGTGGCGAGTTCTGATTGCCAAGTCGTGCCTGGAAGCTGTCCGGACAGGCGTTGCGTGACATCGCGTCTTTTTTATGCCGGAAGTAGATGTGCGGCCTTATTATTCTAATGCATAATTTCTTGACTAAACGTTAGTTTCCCTTTAAATTGCCGTATCTCTTCTCTTCGGAAATTTTCTAAAAGGATTTAAACTGTGACTGGTCTTATTGACTTACCGTGGTGGGGTTATATCGTAGTTATCCTGGCTCTCACTCATATCACTATTGCCGGCATCACAATATATCTTCATCGCCATCAGGCTCACCGCTCTCTGGAGCTGCATCCAATACCCAGCCATTTTTTCCGTTTTTGGCTATGGCTCACCACCGGCATGGTCACCAAGGAGTGGACGGCGATACACCGTAAGCATCACGCCAAGTGCGAAACCGCTGACGATCCCCATAGTCCGCAAGTACTAGGTATCAATAAGGTGCTGAGAGAAGGATCGGAACTCTACCGGAAAGAAGCCAAGAATCTGGAAACCCTCGAAAGATATGGTCACGGTACGCCGGATGACTGGCTGGAGCGCAATGTTTACTCCGGTCAAAGCCGCAAGGGTGTCGCGCTGATGCTGATCATCAATCTCATTCTGTTCGGAACCATGGGGCTTACGATCTGGGCGATACAGATGGCCTGGGCGCCGATCATGGCTGCCGGTATCATCAACGGGATTGGTCACTTCTGGGGATATCGCAATTTCCAGGCGGAGGATGCCAGCCGCAATGTTGTCCCCTGGGGTATCCTCATTGGCGGGGAGGAATTGCATAATAATCACCATGCTTATGCGACTTCCGCGCGATTATCCAATAAATGGTACGAATTCGACATCGGCTGGATGTATATATGCATCCTGCAATCGATGGGACTGGCCCAGGTGAAAAAAGTCGCCCCCAAGTTGCGCCTTGATGCTGCCAAGACAAAATGCGACCTTGATACGCTGCACGCTGTTATTTCCCACCGTTATGAAGTGCTGGCAAAATATGCCCAATCCCTTAAGCAAACCTTGGCCAAGGACATTGATCATCTGAAAGAAGATGCTACGCATCTCGGCGTAGATCGTTCCACTCTTAAACGTTGGGTGCTTGCTGATTCCAAAACCCTGCAAGAAGACGAGCGCGCCAAGCTGAGTCTGGTGCTGAGTAAAACCACAACGCTTGACAAGGTCTATACAATGCGTGAAGAGCTTATGGCGGTATGGCAACGCTCCACGACATCCAAGGATGAATTGGTCAAGCAACTAGAGGACTGGTGTCACCGTGCCGAGGAAAGTGGCATTGAGGTGCTGGCGAACTTCTCCCGCAGGTTACGCTGCTACGCCTGAGAAACCAAAGACAAAGAAAGTATGGAGTCAAATAAAAAACCCGCCATTGGCGGGTTTTTTATTTGACTCCGGGTTTTTCCCGAAGACGTTTCTGACATGGCAAGTCTTTCTGGCCATGAAATCTACTTGAGTTTGATTTCCTTGTATTTGACGTGCTTGCGCACTACCGGATCAAACTTCAGAATTTCTAATTTCTCCGGCGTGATGCGTTTATTCTTGGTGGTGGTATAGAAATGACCGGTTCCAGCCGAAGATTCGAGTTTTATTTTTTCCCGCATGATGATGTCCTTAGATGCCGAAGCCCGAAGAGCGCTTCATGATGTTTTTAAATGCTGTCGCCGCGGGCACGCATATCGGCCAGTACCGCGTCAATGCCGTTCTTGTCTATTGTCCGCAGCGCCACGTTCGACAAACGCAGGCTGATCCAGCGATTCTCGCTTTCCACCCAGAACCGGCGACGCTGCAAATTAGGCAGAAAGCGCCGTTTAGTTTTGTTGTTCGCGTGGGAAACATGGTGGCCGGTCATAGGTTTTTTGCCAGTTACTTCACATACTCGTGCCATGATGAGCCACTCCAGAATTCGAAAAACGCCTATTATATCCCGATTTCGAAGGTTTTCTCAAATCAAATCAATCCCCGCTCGGCGAACGACATGGCTGTTCCGCCGCCAATGATAAAATGATCCAGGACCTTTACATCAACCATCGCAAGCGCTTGCTTGAGCGATTGGGTCAGGATTTCATCGGCTTGACTTGGTTCCGCCACGCCGGAAGGATGGTTGTGAGCAAAAATAACGGCGGCGGCGTTATGGTGTAACGCCCGTTTCACCACCTCTCGCGGGTATACGCTGGTCTGGGTGAGGGTGCCATTAAACAGCTCCTCGGTTGCGATAGCGCGGTTCTGAGAGTCGAGAAAAATACCGATGAAGATCTCGTGCTTCTTCCCCTCAAGACCGAGGCGCAAATAATCGCGCACTGATTTTGGTGAACTCATGGTATCGCCGGTTTTCAGTTTTTCTTCCAGGGCGCGCCGCGCCATTTCCAGTACTGCCTGTAGTTGGGCGTATTTGGCTGGTCCCATTCCAGGCATCTGACAAAAAGTACCTTGATTCGCGGCAAACAGACCTGTCAAACCGTCAAAATGTTTGAGCAATTCACGCGCCAGATCTACTGCACTTTTCCCCTTTATCCCCGTTCGCAGGAATATGGCCAGGAGTTCCGCATCGGAAAGACTTGCCGCTCCGTTCTTCAGGAGTTTTTCGCGTGGACGCTCGGATTCGGGCCAGTCTGGAATTGCCATGATGTAATGGGTAACGGCAGAAGTAAGGTGAAGTTGAGCTGGAATACTGGGAAAAACGATCTTCTCGAAGAGGTGCCATTCCCTTTAATGAAGCGCTGTTTTTAGGTTAAACTCCTGTTTCTCCATCGAAACGATTCCATTCCATGTGATTATGACCGATGCTTCCTTACCCAATACCAGACGCCTGCTGCTGGGGCTGACCGGCGGAGTGGCCGCATACAAGGCAGCGGAACTCGCGCGCCTTTTGATACATGATGGCATGGATGTGCAAGCGGTAATGACCGGGTCAGCCTGTCATTTTGTTGGCACCGCGACGCTACAGGCGTTAACCGGCAAGCCGGTATTCACAGACCTCTGGGACACCGGCGTTGCCAGCAGCATGGCTCATATTGATCTTTCGCGCAACGTTGACGCCATTCTTGTCGCTCCGGCCAGCGCCGATTTTATTGCCAAACTTGCCTATGGATTTGCCGATGATCTGCTCTCGACACTGTGCCTCGCGCGCGACTGTCCCTTGCTGATCGCCCCCGCCATGAATCGGCAAATGTGGGGAAACCCTGCGACTCAGCGCAATCTCGTTACGCTAAAGCATGATGGCGTGACGATACTCGGTCCCGCCAGTGGCGTCCAGGCCTGTGGCGAGACAGGTATGGGCCGCATGCTGGAAGCACGTGAACTTGCTGAAACGGTACATGCTTTTTTTCAACCCAAACTGTTGCAAGGCAAGCGTGTGCTCGTTACCGCCGGACCCACATACGAAGCCATTGACGCAGTCAGGGGCATCACCAATTTAAGTTCGGGGAAAATGGGTTACGCAGTGGCCCGCGCGGCACTCGAAGCGGGGGCGGAAGTCACGCTCATCTCTGGTCCCGTTTGCCTGGAAGCTCCTGCTGCGGCCAGGTTCGTCAATGTGGTGAGCGCACAGGATATGCTGGCGGCTGTGAAAAAAGAGATTTCCCGTATCGACATTTTTGTGAGTGTTGCAGCGGTGGCGGATTACCGTGCCATCAGTACGAATAAACAGAAAACAAAAAAGACGGATGGCGGCATCACGCTGGAATTCACCCCCAATCCTGATATCCTGGAATATGTGGCGACCCTTCCCAATCCATCTTTTTGCGTGGGCTTTGCCGCCGAGACTGAAAATCTGGAGAAAAATGCCGAAGCCAAGCGGCACAAGAAGAAACTGCCGCTGCTCGCCGCCAATCTGGCCCAGGACGCCATCGGCTCCGATGAAAGCGCGCTGACTCTATTCGATAATGAAGGTAAACACCATCTACCGAAAGCGCTCAAGATTGAGCAGGCGCGACGGTTGATTAAACATATTGCATTGCTGTATGAAAAACTACGGAACCTTAACCCGCTGCCATGATAAAAATTGATATCAAGATTCTCGATCCGCGCCTCTACGACCAACTGCCGGCTTACGCGACCTTCGGCTCCGCAGGCCTGGATTTACGGGCTTGCATTGATCATGTAATGACCATTGAACCTGGGGAGGCCAATCTCATTCCCACCGGTATCGCCATCCACCTAGCCGATCCGGGACTTGCGGCAATGGTGCTTCCGCGTTCCGGGTTGGGCCACAAGCATGGTATTGTTTTAGGTAATCTGGTCGGACTTATCGATTCCGATTATCAGGGGCAGATATTTGTGTCCTGCTGGAATCGCGGGCATATCCCCTTCCCCTTGAATCCTCTGGAGCGTATCGCGCAACTCGTAGTAGTGCCGGTAGTGCAGGTGGGTTTCAACGTGGTCAATGCCTTTGAGGAGAGTCACCGAGGCGCCGATGGCTTCGGCAGTACCGGCAAACATTGAAGGTGTTGCCTGCTCGCTTTATGGTTTATGGTTTATTTATCGGTTGCGCGCCATGACCCGTAAATACCTCTTGCCCCACTTGATCTTCGCCTTCTGGGAGGGGCCTACAATGTCAGGAAATAGGTTAATGCGTATTCTTGCGATTTTCTTTGTTTTTCTTCTGTCGGCGCCGGCCAGTGCCGAAATGCCGGTAATCCAACTCAAGATTTCAGGCCATGCTGTTTCCGCTGAAGTCGCGAACACTCATGATACTCGTTCACAGGGACTGATGTTTCGACAGTCGATGGGTGAAAATAGCGGGATGCTATTTGTGTTTCCCTATACGGGACGACATAGCATGTGGATGATGAATACAGATATTCCGTTGAGTGTCGCTTTTCTTGATGAAAAAGGAGTGATTCTCAACATTGCCGATATGGTGCCCAATACTAAAACAGTACATGGTTCCGCCGGTGCGGCAAAATATGCGCTTGAAATGAATCTTGGCTGGTTCAAGACAAGAAATATTGCGGCGGGTAAGCGAGTTATGGGACTCGAGAAAGTACCGGTAGCGGAGTGACCGGATTCAAGGCTCCTCAGGATTGACTTTACCGCATTCCGGGGAGCATTCCCTTCATCCCTCGCAACATTTTTGCCATCCCGCCTTTATTCATCATTTTCATCATTTTATGCGTTTGCTCGAACTGCGCCAGCAAGCGGTTCACTTCCTGTACCGTGACACCGGCTCCGGTGGCAATACGACGCTTGCGCGACGCTTTCAGAATATCCGGTTTGACGCGCTCTTGCTGCGTCATCGCATTGATGATGCCTTCGGTGCGCCCCATAACCTTGTCGTCCATTTTTACCTTCTGAGCGGCTTGCGTCAATTGTGCGGGCAGTTTGTCCATCATGGCGCTCATGCCGCCCATATTTCTCATTTGTTGAAACTGCATTTTAAAATCATTCAGATCGAAGCCTTTTCCCGATTTTATTTTCTTGGCCAGTTTTTCAGCTTCTTGCTGATCCACGCCGCGCTGGGCTTCCTCAATCAACCCGAGCACGTCTCCCATGCCGAGAATACGTGAGGCCATGCGATCAGGATGGAATGCTTCCAATCCGGTCAATTTTTCGGCTACGCCGGCAAATTTTATCGGCTTGCCGGTGACTTGAAGCACTGACAGCGCTGCTCCACCTCGGGCATCGCCGTCGAGTTTGGTGAGGATCACTCCTGTCAAGGGTAATGCCTCGGCAAATGCCTTGGCGGTATTGACCGCATCCTGCCCTTGCATTGCATCCACCACGAATAGCGTTTCGATCGGATTCAGCAGCGTTTCCAGCTCCCGGATTTCCTCCATCATTGCTTCGTCGATAGCCAACCGTCCGGCGGTGTCTACGATCATCACATCGTGGAAGTGCCGGCGGGCGAAATCCAGGGCGGCGGTGGCAATTTCTTTAGGTCGTTGCCCTGCTTGAACCGGGAAGAAGTCCGCGCCGGTTTGCTTTGCCAGCAGTTCCAATTGTTGTATGGCGGCGGGACGATAAATGTCGCAAGAAACCAGTAACACCTTTTTCTTTTTCTGTTCCATCAACCATTTCGCGAGTTTACCGCTACTGGTCGTCTTGCCGGCACCCTGCAGCCCCGCCATGAGGATGACTGCCGGCGGTACGGTCGCCAGGTTGATATCGGCCTTTTCTCCCCCCATGATGGTGATCAGTTCCTGATGCACCACACCCACCAGCGCCTGCCCCGGTGAAAGGCTGCTCATCACTTCCTTGCCGACAGCTTTTTCCTTGACGCGTGCGATAAATTCTTTAACCACCGGCAAAGCCACGTCGGCCTCCAGTAGCGCCATGCGTACCTCACGCAAAGCGTCCTGGATATTGGCTTCAGTCAGCCGCGCTTCGCCCCGCAGGGTTTTGATAACAACGGAAAGCCGACTGGTAAGATTGTCAAACATGCTAAATGCCCCTCAAGAAAAATTGGTGTAGACTAGCTGGAATTCCGCTTTAGTCCGCAATATCAATGTCTGTTATTCTAGCCTATCTTGTTGCTTGTCTGCTTTATGGTCTGATCGGTTGGCATTTCTGGCGCACCAGATGGAATGCCCCCGCACGATCGTCAGGCGACGTCATTATAGCCGCGGGATGGGAACGTTATGCCATTCTCGCACCACTGCTGCTGCACGGCTATACGCTTTATCAGTCTGTATTCTCCGGTGCTGGATTGAGTTTTGGCGTGGGTAGCGCGGTTTCGTCCATCGTGTGGCTTACCGCCACGATTTACTGGTTGTCCGGTTTCTTCTACCGTCTGGAAGGATTGCAAACCCTGGTGGCGCCGGTGGCGGCGGTGGCGGTGCTGCTACCCCTGGCGTTTCCTTCGTTGCGCCCTCTGGCCAATACTGAATTACCCGCTTTCAAGGCGCATATTTCCATCGCGATGCTGGCATACAGCCTGCTTACTATTGCCGCACTCCATGCATTGCTGATGGCGGTGGTGGAGCGACGCCTGCATCATCCATCCATGCCATCGGTGCTGACCAATTTGCCCCCGCTTCTTACGATGGAGAAAATATTGTTCCGCGTCATCTGGGTGGGCTTCATACTGCTTACGCTGACGCTCATCAGTGGCATCGTTTTCTCGGAAGAAGTATTCGGTCAACCGCTTAAATTCACTCACAAGACTCTGTTTGGTATCATTTCCTGGGGTGTTTTCGCTGCTCTGTTAACGGGTAGACAACTTTACGGGTGGCGGGGACGCATTGCTATCCGTTGGACACTGGCTGGATTTGTTATTCTGCTGCTGGCCTATCTCGGCAGTAAGTTTGTACTGGAAGTGATACTGCAGCGCTAGCAGCCAGCCGGACTTGAAGAATCGAAGCGAAAAAGTGACTGGGCAAGGACATATTTTGACGATTCTGAAGGCCAATACTTGTTCTATTGCCCGAAAAAGCGGCGAGATATGGACCGGCCAGACGCTTTTGCAGCCGATTTGCTTTAAGTCTGACAGGCTGCCAGGTGCGCCGTGCGCCGAAAAACAAGTTTAGAATGGATCTGCAAATCGTCGAAAATTTCAGACAGTCGAATTTTTGGCAAGTGCCCTCCAATTCTGAATTTTTTCTATTTGCATAGAGGCGTTTCTTTTGGAAGACATGCCGTTGTATGTGCTGCTGGTAGCACTGGTTGTTTTATTGATTCTATCCGCATTTTTTTCCCTTTCTGAAACCAGCATGATGGCCATCAACCGTTACCGGTTGAAGCATCTCGCAAAGGGGGGACATCGCGGTGCCCGCCTGACCACCCAGCTGTTGCTGAATACGGACAGGCTTCTGGGCGTAATTCTGCTTGGTAATAACTTACTGAATGCCGCCGCCGCGACGTTGGTGGCGGTGATTATTTCCAGCTTCTTCGGGCAAAACGATCTCGCTTTGCTCATTGGAACGGTATGCGTGACCTTCGCCATTCTGGTATTCAGCGAAATTACGCCCAAGGTGATCGCCGCAGCCTACCCCGAGCGCATCGCCTTGGCTTCGAGCTATGTGCTGACTCCGTTGCTGAAAATTTTCTACCCCGTGGTATGGTTCGTCAACCTGTTCGTGCAGGCGCTGCTCACCATTTTGCGCCTGAAGCCCGGGGAGGATAACGCCGCACAAAAAATCAGCATGGAAGAACTCAAAACCCTGGTGCTGGAAGCGGGGCATTTCATTCGTAAAAAGCACCAGGGTATGCTACTCAATCTGTTCGACCTTGAAACCGTAACGGTTGACGACGTCATGGTGCCACGCGGTCAGATCGAAGCCGTAGATCTGGACGCTGACGATGAGACCATTCACAATCAGTTACTAACCTGCCATCACACCCGCCTGCCCGTATACCGGGGTACGCTGGACAACGTAACCGGTATAATTCATGTGCGCAAGGTGCTGAACCAGATGAGGAATGGTGAGGTTACCGCCGCGATACTGGAGAAAATCATGCGCGAGCCTTACTTTATTCCGTCCGGCACACCGCTGTTTTCGCAGTTGCAGCTATTTCAGGAAAACCGCGAGCGGGTCGGCCTCATCGTGGATGAGTATGGCGAATGGATGGGACTGGTGGCGCTGGAGGATATCGTCGAAGAAATTATCGGTGAATTCACCACGCACGCCCCGACACAAGCGGGTATATTCATGAAACAGGGGGAAGATGGTAGTGTAATAGTGGAAGGCAGCAGTCTGCTGCGCGATCTCAATCGTAAGCTTGGACTGCGACTTCCCCTCGGGGGTCCGAAAACACTTAATGGCCTCATTCTGGAATACTTTCAGGATATTCCTGAAGCCGGCACCAGTTTGAAAATCGCCGATTATCCGATGGAAATCGTCCAGACCCAGGGTCGGGTGGTCAAGGTGGTCCGAATCTTTCCCAGTCTGGTATCAACCGCGGGAGCAGCGGACCCGGTCACGGATTAGCAATTCTGACGCCGCAATCTTGATGTCATTTAGTTACCTATTGCAGCACTCTCCGGTTTTTTTCATTTCGCTCTGCTCCATTGCCGGTCTGATGGTGGGCAGTTTCTTGAATGTCGTCATTCACCGACTGCCGAAAATGATGGAGCGGGAATGGCGGCGGCAATGTGCCGAGTTGCGCGGGGAACCGGTCGCGGTGGGGCCGCCGTTCAATATTGTTACACCGCGTTCCGCCTGTCCTCATTGCGGACACAAAATAACCGCCCTGGAGAATATTCCAGTCGCGAGTTACGTGTTTTTAAGAGGGCGCTGCGCTCAATGCCATGCATCCATTTCCGCGCGCTATCCTGTTGTGGAGGTATTAACCGGCCTTATCAGCGGCTTCATCGCCTGGCATTTCGGGTATGGTTTTGCCGCTTTTGCCGCGTTGATCTTCGTCTGGGCAATGATAGCGCTGGCATTCATAGACATAGATACACAATTGCTACCCAACGACATTATGTTGCCCTTGCTGTGGGGGGGATTATTAGTCAACCTGGGTGATGGTTTCACCGATATTCGTTCCGCGATCATCGGTACCGTTGCCGGTTATCTTGCGCTGTGGTCGGTATATTGGTGCTTCAAACTCATCACCGGCAGGGAAGGCATGGGCTACGGTGATTTCAAATTACTTGCCATGATCGGAGCGTGGCTTGGATGGCAAATGCTGCCGCTGGTGATTCTGTTTTCTTCCCTGGTGGGAGCTATAGCCGGTGTCGGGCTGATAGTGATCGCAAAACACGGGCGCCACGTTCCCATTCCATTCGGGCCGTATCTGGTTGGTGGCGGTCTTGTTGCCTTGTTCTGGGGAAATCAGATTAATAGTGCCTATTTCGAGTTATTTTAATTCATGTCTTTGATGATTGGTTTAACGGGAGGAATCGGCAGCGGCAAAACCACCGCCGCGAAATTCTTTGCCGCGCTTGGCGCCGATGTGGTCGATACCGATGCGGTCGCGCATGAACTCACCCAGCCACAGGGCGCCGCGATTCCCGCCATCCGGAAAATTTTTACCGAGAAATTCATCACTGCGGAGGGTGCGCTAAACCGGAAAGAAATGCGAACTCTGGTATTTTCCGACGACGGCTCGCGGCGAAAGCTTGAGGCGATTCTCCATCCTCTTATCCGTATTGAAGTGGCTCGTCGTGCCGCATTTTTCTCCACTCCCTACGCAATGATCGTCGTGCCGCTATTACTTGAAACAGGCGGCTACCGTGAAATAATCCAGCGCATCCTGGTAGTGGATTGCAATGAACAAGGCCAGATCGCTCGTGCCATGGCTCGCACGGGACTGGATGAACAGACTGCGCGTGCCATCATGGCCACCCAGCTTTCACGTAAGGAACGGTTGCTGCGAGCGGACGATGTGATTACCAACGATGCGGATATGTTGCATCTACGGCAACAGGTGGATGCACTGCACAAGAAGTATTTCGCCTTGGCGAATAAAAATTGATTCTCCCGCGATCACTTCCCTTTCATTGCAGAGCAATTTTAATGCCAATTTTGATTGTAAAATTCTGTTTCATAGGGCAATATCACATATCCTGTCGCTGTTCCGTACCAGCCCCGTCCTTTGGCTTACTATCGTGATTTGCTACGAACATCCGCTTAATGAACGCATTCGCACCCTGCTGCGGCTCGAAGACTTGTTTGACAAGGTGGCATTTTTTTCAGCCAGGGACGAAGCTATTGAGCACCACTCCGCGCTTGTTACCCTATTCGAGATACTCGATGTAACGAGCCGTGCCGATATGAAGTCGGAATTATTGCAGGAACTGGAGCGTCAAAAGCAGGCTTTGGAAACCATGCGCAGAAGTCCGGACATTTCAGAAGGTGCGCTGAATGAAGTGTTGAGTAACATCCAGGCGGCGTCTCACAGCATGCTCAATATGGCGGGGAAAATCGGAGAACACATGCGTGAGGACGAGTGGCTGATGAGTATCAAGCAGCGTATGGGAATACCAGGGGGGGCATGTGAATTCGACCTGCCGTCTTATCATTACTGGCTGCATCTGGATCCCACACTGCGCCGTAACGATCTCAACGAGTGGGTTGCGCCGCTGCTGCCACTGGAGGAAGCCTTCAGCATTGTTCTGAACCTGTTACGGTGTAGCGGCAAAACTTTCCCGCATACTGCCCATCGTGGTGTATTCCAGCAAATGGGGTCTGGACGGGTGGCGCATATGCTGTGCCTCAAGGTAGACGAGAGTCTGCCCTGTGTTCCTGAAATCAGCGCTAACAAGTATGCGCTTAACATTCGTTTCGTGATCTCCGGTTCCAGGCAAAAAACCAAAATATACGAAGACGATGTAAAGTTTGAGCTGACTTTCTGTAATTTATAGACCTGTCAGGTCAATATAGTCATGGCAGCGACGCTCGCCAGGTTTGGAGGCGTTTGTCTTTCGCCAAATGTGATAGATGATTCCACGCTACTTTCATGATGCAATGCCAAATTCTTTTGCGCTAATCCCCGCGGCAGGCTCCGGCTCACGTATGGGAGACGAGCTTCCCAAGCAGTATCTGCCATTGGCTGGCAGGCCCATGATTTATTACACCTTGAGAATCCTGTGCAGTTCGTCACGGATTGCTCGCGTATTCGTCGTGCTTGCGCCAGGCGATGAGGAATGGTTGCGGCATGACTGGTCTGAATTCTCAGACAGGCTGGTTGTGCTCGAATGCGGTGGTGAAACACGCGCCGAGAGTGTGCTTAATGGTCTGAAAGCAGCGCAGGGAGCTTCGCCCATTAACGATGACGACTGGGTCCTGGTACACGACGCGGCACGGCCCTGCTTAGGCACAACGCAACTCGACAAGTTGATGAATGAGCTGGCGGACGACGAGGTGGGTGGGTTACTCGCAGTTCCGGTGGCGGACACATTAAAGCGTGGCAATGCCGGCAATCGGGTTGAGCGTACTGAATCCAGGGAGAATCTCTGGCAGGCGCAAACGCCACAGATGTTCCGTTATAAATTGCTGATGGAAGCCTTGAGCATGAGTGGCGGCGTGACCATGACGGATGACGCCGGCGCGATTGAGGCGCTGGGCTTGCACCCTAAGCTGGTTCTGAGTGACGCACGCAATCTGAAAGTTACGTATCCTCAGGACCTCGCCTTGGCAGAGCTGATACTGAGAAACCCCTGAGTAGTGTGGCCGCAGGAACGTTATGATCCGTATCGGTTTTAAATAAGAGATAAAAAGAGAGGGGAAAGAGTGAGTATGGTTAGAATTGGGCAGGGTATTGATGTGCATCAATTGGTTGAAGGCCGTAAACTTATCATCGGTGGCGTGGCCATTCCCTACGAAAAAGGTCTGCTCGGGCATTCCGATGCGGACGTGTTACTGCATGCGATCTGCGATGCGCTCCTGGGTGCGGCGGCGCTGGGTGATATCGGCAGACACTTCTCGGATACCGATCCGCGCTACAAGAACATCGACAGCCGCGTGTTATTGCAGAATGTTTCGCGCTTGCTGGGGGAGCATCATTACAAGGTGATGAATATAGATGCCACAATCATAGCTCAGGCACCGAAAATGTCGCCGCATATCCCCGCCATGGTGACTAACATCGCGCAGGATCTTCGCATGCCGGCAGGGGATGTCAACATCAAGGCCAAAACTGCTGAGCGCCTGGGTCCTGTTGGCAGGGGCGAGGGGATAGAAGCAGATGCGGTATGCCTGATCACCCGAATAAACGATGCGGATGACTGAGAGAAATCCGGATATCAGAGAAGAAACAGTCCGGGTTTTCTTTGCGATATGGCCGGACGAGGTGGCGCGGACGCAACTGGCAGGGTTGGCGGAACAATTGCGAGGGGAGTCGCTCTGCGGCGGGCGGAAAACCAAGGCAGAAAATATTCATCTCACTCTGGTGTTTGTGGGGGAGGTGGATGCCAGCAAGCTGGAAGCGATACGTCTGGCAGTCGACGGAATTAAGGATTCCGGCGCGCGCGCATTTGATTTTGTCGTGGAAAAAATTTGCTACTGGAAACGCAACCGCATCGCTTACGCAGCGGCAGACGGGATTCCCTGGGAACTTATGGATCTGGTGAGCGCGTTAGAGAATGCTTTATCCGCCGCCGGGTTTGTATTGGAGCAACGAGCTTATAAGCCCCATATAACGTTGATGAGGGATGCTTCGTGTCAAGCCTTGCCTGAATTGGCAGAGCCCATAGTCTGGCGGGTACGTGAATGGATACTGGTTAAATCGGAACAGACCAGCGGCGGGCCGGTATATACCCCGATTGGCCGCTGGGCTTTGGCATGACTACGCCCGTATCAGAGATAAATGCAGCTTTCCAGATGCCTTGTCAGATTCTTTTCGCTGGTTCTGGTGTAATCCTTTTCAAAAGTGTCGCTTACCAGGGTACGCACATGGCCCCCCAAGCTGCTGTTGACGAGCCCCATGAATGGGGCTGATACCACCAGGATCAAACGTTGGTAGCTATTGGTTGTACGCCCGTGCTCCAGTTCCCTGGCTAACTGAAGGGCAAAGTTCTGGGCCTGGTTTTGTTTTGGATCAGTGGCGGGTATGTAGGAGCCACGGCCATTACCGTGACTTTTGTTGTGTCCGGGGCGGTCGGACACCAGATCCTGCCCTTTTTCCCTGCTGGCGTCATGTTTGAATTCTTTGAGTTTCTGTAGTCCTTTTTTGGGTCCGTAATTTGCGTAGAGATAGGCTGCACTTGCGTTTGCAACGAGTATCCACGTGATGCTCATGACTCCTCCCTGAGATGGTGGTAAAGTAACATTGCCATAATAATGGACAATGAATTCTCGACATAAGTTTCCGCCGGAAAGGGTGTTGCTCCAACCCATTATAATCCTCCCTATTCATTCGATCAGCCTCTTTGAAAATTCTCGCTCTTGATACTTCTACCGAGTACTGTTCGATTGCAGTATTGCTGGATGGCGAAATACTCAGCCGCGAGATTCTCGCGGAACAACGGCATTCCGAACTGATTTTACCGATGCTGCGGCAATTGCTGGGCGAAACGGGACTGACGCTGGCACAATTGGATGGCATTGCTTTTGGCGCTGGGCCAGGCTCCTTCACGGGTTTGCGCATCGCTTGCGGAGTGGCGCAGGGGTTGGCTTTTGGCGCGGATCTGCCGGTGACGGGTATATGCACATTGGAAGCATTGGCGGAGGCGGCGGGGGGCAATAACGTGATTGCGGCGCTCGACGCCCGGATGAGCGAAATTTATCATGCCGCTTATACAAAAACGGCCAGCGGGTGGCAACCGGTGAGCGAACCAACGCTATGCTTGCCACAGCAAGCGCCATTGCTACCGGGGCGCGGCTGGTTGGGTTGCGGCAGCGGTTTTTCCATGTACGGCGAAGTGCTGCGCACCCGCTACGATGGATGTATAAATCACATCATAGGCGATCTCCGTCCGCACGCACGCGACATGGCTCAGCTGGCTGAGCCAAGATTTGCGAAGGGGCTCGGTATTGACCCCGCCGATGCTGCGCCACTCTATGTCCGTAACAAGGTGGCTTTGAAGGAAAAGGAACGATGAGCGCCCAATTGCAGGAAATGCTTCAAATCAGGCGAATGTTTATGACAGACCTGGATGCGGTAGTTGCTATCGAGCGGGAGGTTTTCCTCTTTCCCTGGACGCGTGGCAATTTCAGCGATTCGATTGACTCCGGCTATCATTGCCTGGTGCTGGAGCAGGACGGCTATCTTTTTGGTTACGGTGTAATGATTATTGGACCGGAAGAAGCCCATTTGCTAACACTTAGCGTTGCTGCGGGATCGCAACGCAAGGGCTGGGGCGAGAGATTGCTGCAGCATTTTATTTGCATCGCCAGGGAGCAGCACGCGCGCTCGATGTTTCTGGATGTGCGCGAGTCCAATCATGCGGCTGCCCGGCTGTATGGGCGGATAGGGTTCAGGCAGATCGGCAAACGCAGGGATTATTACCCCGCGATGGGTGGACGTGAGAACTCCATAGTCATGGAGTTGATATTGTGACTGCGGTCGATCGGCAGGCCAGGCGTAACGAAATACTCAAGGAGCTGGGTTTGACCCCATTGTGGCGTGCAAGAACTCCCGGGGAAGATTCTGCTGCGCGGGAATCCAGCGAACAGGCCGCCAGTTCCCCTGCTGACGCAGCGGAAGACCGGCGTTCGAAAATTCTGCGAATGGATTGGGATGAGCTTAAGATAAGCGTAGAGGGTTGTGTCGCCTGTCCGTTATGCCGGTCTCGCTCCCGCACGGTGTTCGGCGTGGGCGATAGCGACGCCGACTGGCTTTGTGTGGGCGAGGGACCGGGGGTCGAGGAGGATGCCAAGGGAGAACCCTTTGTGGGACCATCCGGCAAGCTGCTGGATAATATGCTGGCGGCAATCAATCTGAAGCGTGGCCGGAATGTTTACATCGCCAATATCGTAAAATGCCGTCCCCCGGGCAACAGAAATCCTGCCCCCCATGAGGCGCAGCAGTGCGCGCCCTATCTTGCGCGGCAAATCGAGTTGATCAAACCCAAACTCATCATTGCGTTGGGAAAAGTCGCTGCACAGAATCTGCTGCATACCGATGCCGCTATCGCCAGCCTGCGCGGGAAGCTGTACGAGCATTCCGGCATCCCTGTTATCGTCACCTACCATCCGGCTTATCTGCTACGTACGCTTGCTGACAAAGCAAAGGTCTGGGAGGATTTGTGTTTTGCCAGAAGTACCATGCAGGACTTATTGCAATCTGCTATTTAGTCCCCATTTACACCCCGGAACTATCTGAACAAATCCTTCGTTGAGCGCATTGCCGGCACTCGGGGCTTATTCGGAGGTTCGCTAAACCAATTCTTTCAGGAAGAATGCCATGCGTAACTTGCTGTTGTCCCTGACGTTGCTTTTTACCCTTACCCTAAGCGGCTGCGGCTACAATACCCTGCAGTCTACCGATGAGCAGATCAAAGCGAGTTGGGCAGAAGTTCTGAATCAGTACCAGCGTCGCGCTGATCTGATTCCCAACCTTGTCAATGTGGTGAAAGGTTTTGCCGCACAGGAAAAAGACGTGCTGCTGGGTGTGACCAATGCCCGCTCCAGGGTGGGTAGCATCCAGGCTACACCAGAGCTGATCAACAACTCGGAAGCATTTTCCAAATTTCAGAGCGCCCAGGGGGAATTATCGAGCGCTCTGTCGCGGTTACTGGTGGTGGCCGAGAACTATCCGCAACTTAAATCGGACGCTAATTTTCGTGAACTGCAGGCACAACTGGAAGGCACCGAAAACCGTATTACCGTAGCTCGCAATCGTTACATCAAGGCAGTCCAGGAATACAACGTGGTGGTGCGTTCATTCCCCAGCAATCTTACCGCAATGGTATTAGGTTTCCAGGTGAAGCCCAGTCTTACGGTGGAGAATGAGAAAGAAATTTCCTCCGCTCCCAAGGTGGATTTCAGCACACCACCGCCGACAAAATAGTAAAAAATGGCGTCTCAACAAGTTCATATTCTGACCCGGTGGTCGATCGCTTATCTTTCAGTTTGGTACCATGATCCGAAAAAGGATTTAGGATTATGATTCAAGCTCGGGTAAAAGTCCTCGCGCTAATCGTACTGCTTCTTTTCGCCCCTTTATCGGTGGCGGAAGTCGCGGTTCCGCCTCTCAAGTCCCGTGTCACCGATCTGACCGGAACGCTCTCCGCGAGTGAGATCACGCAACTGGAACAAAAACTGGCGGCGTTTGAGGCAAAAAAAGGCAGTCAGGTTGCAGTGCTGATCGTTCCCACCACGTATCCCGAAACCGTCGAACAGTATTCGATTCGCGTTGCAGAGGCCTGGAAGCTTGGTCGCAAAGGGGTGGACGATGGCATCCTGCTGGTAATTGCGAAGCATGACCGAGCGTTGCGAATCGAGGTAGGCTATGGGCTGGAAGGTGTTCTTCCGGATGCTGTGGTGAAGCGTATTATCGAAGAAACAATTGCCCCCAAGCTCAGGCAGGGAGATTTTGCGGGCGGTATCGAAGCGGGTACCGCGCGAATAGTGGGGGCGATCGAAGGAGAACCGCTGCCGCCGTCTTCGTCCAGGCGTGGCAATGACGCCCCCGCAGGGATGGGTTTTGTTCTGGATAATATTCTTTTCATTTTTATTGGACTTATCGTAGCCGGAAAAATACTGCAGTCTATGTTCGGCCGTTTCGTCGGCGCTACTATCATGAGTGTAGCGGGGGGCTTCATAGGCTGGTTCGTTTCTTCTTCGATAATCATTGTCGTAGTTATCGCCACCTTCGCGTTCTTTATGAGCTTGTTTGGTAACGCGGGTGGAGGGATTGCCAGAGGAGGGCAGGGTGGCTGGCCTATCGGCGGCGGGTTTGGTGGCAGGAGCGGCTTTGGGGGAGGTGGTGGTGGTTTTGGTGGTGGCGGCGCATCGGGGAGATGGTAAATGAATTTTGCACGCGTACTGCGGCATTTTCTTACGGGTCGTGCGGTGGTGCGGCGCCTGTTTCCCCATGCTTCCCTGGTAGCTATCGAACAAGCCATCAAGCGGTCAGAAATCAGCCATGAGGGCGAAGTCTGCTTTGCGGTGGAGGCAGCATTGGATACTTTGCCTCTGCTTAGAGATCAGCCGGCGCGACAGCGGGCGGTGGAGGTATTTTCCCAACTCCGTGTGTGGGACACTGAGCATAACAACGGTGTGCTGGTTTACCTGCTACTCGCGGACCGCGACGTTGAAATCGTTGCAGACCGGGGGATTAACGTCAA
>JBDSSX010000166.1:0-2719 GCA_039928555.1 Nitrosospira sp.
CGCAGGATAGTGCCGGAACCGAGCAATTGCACCCGCAGCCCGGAATGCTCCCCCTCTGTCCGGTTGCCCGCCCGGAACAGATACATGCCTTTCAATATACCCTGTTCCGCATTCGCAGGCATTTCCGGGTGCGGGTAATTTTCGTTCATTACGGTAATGTAGTAATAAACGTCTTCCTGCGCGTCATACATGCGGCGCAACCCGTCCTGAATAATAACCGCGAGCTCATACGCAAATGTGGGATCGTAGGATACACAATTGGGAATGGTCGATGCCGACAGATGGCTATGACCGTCTTCATGCTGCAACCCTTCTCCATTCAAAGTTGTGCGTCCAGCCGTGCCGCCCAGTAAAAATCCACGGCAACGCATATCTCCCGCTGCCCAAGCCAGGTCACCGATGCGCTGAAAACCGAACATGGAGTAGAAAATGTAGAACGGGATCATCTGCACACCGTGAGTGCTGTAAGCGGTTGCGACGGCCATCCATGATGACATGGCGCCTGCCTCGTTGATGCCTTCCTGCAGAATCTGCCCGCTCTTGTCTTCCTTGTAATACATCAGTTGATCAGCATCTTGCGGCGTGTAGAGCTGTCCTGTTGACGACCAGATGCCCAATTGCCGGAACATGCCTTCCATGCCGAAAGTACGTGACTCATCCGCAACGATGGGTACCACATGTTTGCCTATATTCTTGTCTTTCACGAGAATATTAAGGATGCGTACAAACGCCATGGTAGTGGAGGATTCCCTTCCCTCGCCGCTCGCCTTGAGCAGTGCGTCGAACGCGGATAGCGGCGGTATCCGCAGCGCCTCGGCCTTGCGCTGGCGGCGATGGATGAATCCGCCCAGCGCCTGCCGCCGCTGCCGCATATAGGCGAACTCGGGTGAATCTTTATCAAATTTCAGATACGGCACTTCGTCTATCTTGTCATCCGCAATCGGCAGTCCAAAGCGGTCACGAAATGCCTTCAGCGAAGTCGTGCCCATTTTTTTCTGCTGATGGGTAATGTTCTGCGCTTCGCCTGCTTCACCCATGCCATAACCCTTGATGGTTTTGGCGAGTATCACAGTCGGCTGCCCGGTATGCCGGGTCGCGGCGGTGTAAGCGGCATAGACCTTATGTGGATCGTGACCCCCGCGGTTCAAGCGCCAGATATCATCGTCGGACATGTTGGCGACCATTTCCAGCAGTTCCGGATATTTGCCGAAGAAGTGTTCGCGCACGTAGGCACCGTCTCTGGACTTGAAAGTCTGATATTCGCCATCTACGCATTCCATCATGCGTTGCTGCAGCAGGCCCTTGGTATCCTTGGCTAACAAAGAATCCCAGTAGGAACCCCAGATTACCTTGATGACGTTCCAGCCGGCACCGCGAAAAGCGGCCTCCAGCTCCTGGATAATCTTGCCATTGCCACGCACCGGGCCGTCAAGGCGTTGAAGATTGCAGTTGACGACAAAAATCAGATTGTCCAGATTCTCACGTGAAGCCAGCGAAATCGCGCCGAGGGATTCCGGTTCATCCATTTCGCCATCACCCAGGAAAGCCCAGACTTTGCGTCCTTTGGTCTGGACCAGCCCACGGCTATCCAGATACTTCATGAAACGCGCCTGATAGATTGCCATTAATGGCCCCAGCCCCATTGATACGGTCGGAAACTGCCAGAAATCGGGCATCAGCCACGGATGCGGATAAGAGGATATGCCCTTCCCGTCAACCTCCTGGCGGAAATTATCGAGTTGCTCCTGCGACAACTCCTCCAGCAGGAACGCATAGGCATAAAGACCGGGCGAGGAATGCCCCTGTGCGAATAACAGGTCACCGCCATGGTCCTTGGAGCGAGCATGCCAGAAGTGATTGTAGCCGACGTCATAGAGTGTCGCGGCGGATGCGAAACTGGCAATATGGCCGCCAACATTGGAATTCTTGTTGGCGCGTAACACCATCGCCATGGAGTTCCATCGTACGTAGGAACGGATACGGTGCTCAAGCGCGTGGTTACCGGGCGAGCGGTCCTCCTTGCCGGGGGGAATCGTGTTGATATAGGCGGTGGTGGCGCTGTAAGGAAGATAGGCGCCGGAACGGCGGGCTTTTTCCACCAGCCTCTCCAGCAGATAATGCGCCCGCTCCGTCCCCTCGTGCGTCAGCACGGATTCCAGCGCGTCGAGCCATTCCTTCGTTTCAGTCGGGTCTATATCTGGTAAGGGTTCCATGTTTCGTCTCGCAAATGTTGGGGGTTTACCGATGCTACGCTGCGGCTAAACCTTTGCCTGAGCGGTTTGGGCGCGTTCCGCAGCCTCTATGGTATTGCACAGCAACATGGTGATGGTCATTGGCCCCACTCCGCCCGGCACAGGCGTGATGTAACCCGCTTTCTCCTTGACCGGCTCGAAATCCACATCACCCGCAAGCTTACCGTCAGGCATGCGATTGATGCCAACATCTATTACCGTTGCACCGGGCTTCACCATGCTGGCGGTAATCATGCGCGGCTTTCCGACGGCCACCACCAGGATATCCGCCCGTTTTGTGTGCTCGGCCAGCTCAAGCGTCTTCGACGTGCAGATTGTGACGGTTGCACCGTGTTGCAACAGCATGAGCGCCATCGGCTTGCCTACGATGTTGCTGCGGCCTACCACTACCGCATGTTTACCCTCGACCGGAATGCCGCATTTTTCCAGCATTTTCATTACGCCATAGGGCGTACAAGGCGGAAAAA
>JBDSSX010000167.1:0-18895 GCA_039928555.1 Nitrosospira sp.
ACCACCATATGACATAGCAAATCTCCCTGGGTATTGCTGCGTACTCCTTTGATTCCCTTGCCACGCAGACGGAAAATTTTCCCGCTCTGCGTTTCCGCCGGCACCTTGATTTTGGCATGGCCATCGAGTGTCGGAATCTCGATTTCGCCACCCAGCGCAGCGGTAGTAAAGCTTATCGGCATTTCGCAGTGCAAATCGTTATGGTCGCGCTGGAAAACGGAATGTGGCGATAGATGGATAACCACATACAAGTCTCCCGGTGGACCATTGTTGACCCCCGCCTCGCCTTCCCCGGATAGACGAATGCGGTCGCCTTCATCCACCCCGGCTGGAATTTTCACCGACAGTGTTTTGTGTTGTTTGACGCGTCCCGCGCCATTGCATGTAATGCAAGGGCTCGAAATAAATTTGCCGCTGCCATGGCATTTGGGACATGTTTGCTGGATCGAGAAGAATCCCTGCTGCATTCTTACCTGACCATGCCCATTACAGGTAGGGCACGTGGCGGGTGAGGTGCCAGGCTTGGCACCATTGCCATGGCAGATTCCGCAAACCTCCATGGTGGGAATGCGGATTTTGGTTTCCGTTCCACGCGCCGCGTGTTCAAGCGAGATCTCCAGGTTATAGCGCAAATCGGCACCGCGATAGACATTGGCGTGTCCTCCGCGCCCGCCGAAGATATCGCCGAAGATATCGCCGAATGCGTCAGCAAATCCTTGAGCCCCGCCACCCGCCATATTGGGATCCACGCCGGCATGACCATGCTGGTCATATGCCGCACGCTTCTGCGGATCGGAAAGCATTTCGTAAGCCTCTTTGGCTTCCTTGAAGTGTTCCTCCGACTTTGGACTATCCGGATTACGGTCCGGATGATACTTCATCGCCAGCTTGCGATAGGCTTTCTTTATTTCATCTTCGCTGGAGTCACGGTTAAGGCCCAGCACTTCATAGTAGTCGCGTTTGCTCATATAAGTTTTCTTGAAAAATGGAAGAGCAGGGAATTTATTCTATGCTCTGTTCCGCTTACGCTGCTTTCTTCCGATAAATACCAAGCGCAGGGGACGCAGAAGAATTACGCTCATCTCTCTCTGCGTCCCCTGCGCCTGGATGTACCAGTATCTCTTTATTTCTTGTTTTTCACTTCCTCAAACTCGGCATCCACCACTTCGCCTTCCACAGGCTTTTCGCCGCCGCTGCCTTGGGGCGCTGATTCCGCGCCCGGCTGGGCTTGCTGGGCCTGCTCTTGTGAATACATCTTCTCCGCCAGTTTATGTGAGACCTCGGCCAGCGCCTGAGTCTTGGCCTCAATGGTGTCCTTGCTATCGGATTTCAGCGCGTCCTCCGCATCTTTCAGCGCCCCTTCTATTCTGGATTTTTCCTCGCCGTCCAGTTTGTCGCCATGTTCTTTCAATGTCTTTTTCACCGAGTGGATCATCGCGTCGCACTGGTTGCGGACGGCGACAAGTTCCACCGCCTTGTGATCCTCCTCGGCATGCGCCTCGGCGTCTTTGACCATGCGTTGCACCTCGTCATCCGACAGGCCTGAACTTGCCTGAATCTTGATTTTATTTTCCTTGCCCGTGGCCTTGTCTTTGGCCGATACATGAAGTATGCCATTGGAGTCAATATCGAATGCCACCTCGATTTGCGGCATACCGCGCGGTGCGGGAGGAATATCACTCAGATTGAATTGCCCCAGACTCTTATTTCCGGACGCCATCTCCCGCTCTCCCTGTAACACATGGATAGTCACAGCGGTCTGGTTTTCGTCGGCGGTTGAAAACACCTGCTGCGCCTTGGTCGGAATAGTGGTATTTTTCTGAATTAACTTGGTCATTACGCCGCCGAGGGTTTCGATCCCCAACGATAATGGCGTAACGTCCAGCAGCAACACGTCCTTCACTTCGCCCTGCAGCACGCCACCTTGTATGGCCGCGCCTACGGCAACCGCTTCGTCCGGATTCACATCCTTACGCGGTTCCTTGCCGAAAATTTCTCTGACTTTATCCTGCACCTTGGGCATGCGGGTTTGCCCACCCACCAGAATGATGTCCTCAATGTCTGAAATCTTCACGCCAGCATCCTTGATGGCGATGCGGCACGGCTCTACGGTGCGCTCAATCAATTCTTCCACCAGGCTTTCCAGCTTGGCCCGTGTGATTCTCACCGCCAGATGTTTCGGACCGGAAGCATCCGCCGTGATATAGGGCAAGTTGACGTCGGTCTGCTGGCTGGACGAAAGTTCGATTTTTGCCTTCTCTGCCGAATCTTTCAAGCGTTGCAGGGCGAGCATATCTTTTTTCAAGTCTATGCCGCTTTCCTTCTTGAACTCATCCACAAGGTATTCGATGACGCGTGAGTCGAAATCCTCACCGCCAAGGAAGGTATCGCCATTGGTGGCCAGCACTTCAAACTGGTGCTCACCCTCCACTTCCGCAATCTCGATAATGGAAATGTCGAAAGTTCCTCCACCCAGGTCATATACCGCCACTTTGCGATCACCTTCTTTTTTATCCATGCCGAAAGCCAGTGCCGCCGCGGTTGGCTCATTGATAATGCGTTTGACTTCCAGTCCGGCGATGCGCCCCGCGTCCTTGGTCGCTTGGCGCTGCGAATCATTGAAATAGGCGGGAACAGTGATGACCGCTTCGTTCACCGGCTCACCCAGATAATCCTCGGCGGTCTTTTTCATTTTTATCAGCACTTGTGCGGAAATTTCGGGCGGGGCGACTTTCTTGCCGCGCACTTCTACCCAGGCGTCATTGTTGTCGGCCTTGATGATGCTGTAGGGCACCATCTTGATGTCCCTCTGCACCATGTCCTCGTTAAAACGGCGGCCGATCAGGCGCTTCACCGCAAACAAGGTGTTTTTTGGATTGGTGACGGCCTGACGTTTGGCGGAAGCGCCCACCAGAATTTCACCGTCTTCCGTGTAGGCAACGATTGAAGGCGTAGTGCGTGCGCCTTCCGAGTTCTCTATCACCTTGGGCTTGCCATTCTCCATGACAGCCACGCATGAGTTGGTGGTGCCGAGATCTATGCCGATAATTTTTGCCATGATTTGATCCTTGTAGTAGTTAGTGCTGAATAATCGTCAATGCGTGAAATGGGGGTTCAGACCGGGGATTTCAAGTCTGTTTGGCTTTCGAAACCGACACCAGCGCGGGCCGGATTACCCGATCATTCAAAACGTAGCCTTTCTGCATCACTTGCACTACGGTATTGGGAGCAAGATCGGAGTCCACCGTACACATGGCCTGATGCAGATGCGGATCAAATTTCTCGCCCGCTGGATTGATCAGCTTGATATTGAATCTATCGAAAATGGCGGTGAGTTGCTTGAGTGTCAATTCCATTCCACTTTTAAAGTTCTCGACTGTCGCATTTTCAACCGCAAGCGCAGCCTCCAGACTATCCATTACCGCCAGTAGCTCGGTGGAGAAATTTTCAATAGCGTATTTATGAGCGTTCGTTACGTCGATCTGAGCGCGTTTTCGTATATTCTCGGCATCCGCCTTGGCACGTAGCCAGGCATCATGATGTTCCGCGGCGTCAAGTTCGGCTTTCTTCACCAATTGTTCCAGACTCGGCATTGTTTCCACCGCCGATTCCGCTGTGGCGTTTTCATTAGCCTCCCACGCGCTTGCGTCGTCCGTGGTTACCGTCAATTCGGGCTGATCTGGTTTGGGCTGTTGTGTATCTGCCATAGGTCTCTCCTAATTTCAATTTGATGTATATCGGGATGGTTTTTCCAATTTCAAGATCATGATTGCAGCTCGGCAGCCCGCTCCTCTTTGTAGTATTAAATTGCAATTCCGGCGCGATACGGATAGCGTGAAACACTTGAAGAAAAATCAGCGGGACAGGACAGTGAGGTGGAAATCTCTCTAATTCCCGATTCTTCGGGCCAGCGCGGCAGCCTTACCGATGTAATTCTGCGGCGTCATTTCCCGCAGGCGGCTTTTTTCGGCTTCGGGAATGGTAAGGCCATCAATGAACTTGTGCAGGGTATCCTTGGTAATGCCATCCTTGCCACGTGTCAATTCTTTCAGCTGCTCGTAAGAATTGCGCACGCCATGGCGGCGCATCACGGTCTGGATCGGCTCCGCCAAAACCTCCCAGGCATCCTCCAGATCTTTCATCAAGCGTTCCGGATTGACTTCCAGCTTGCTCAGGCCCTTGCCGCAAGAGTCATAGGCCAGCAACGTGTGTCCCAACGCCACACCCATGTTGCGAAGCACGGTGGAGTCGGTCAGATCCCGCTGCCAGCGGGATACGGGCAGCTTCTCGCTCAAATGCCGCAGCAGCGCATTGGCGATGCCCAGGTTGCCTTCCGAGTTTTCAAAATCGATCGGGTTGACCTTGTGCGGCATGGTTGATGAGCCCACTTCGCCTTCTCGGGTTTTCTGCTTGTAGTAGCCTAATGAAATATACCCCCACACGTCCCGATTAAAGTCCAGCAGTATGGTGTTAATACCGGCATAGGCATCAAACAGTTCAGTCATGGCATCATGCGGCTCAATCTGGGTGGTGTAGGGATTAAACTCCAGGCCAAGTTTTTCCACGAAATCCTGCGCGAATCTTTCCCAGTCGAAATCCGGATAAGCCGCTAAATGAGCATTGTAATTGCCCACCGCACCATTAATTTTTCCAGGAATGGCTACCCTGGCAAGCCGTTCACGCCCACGCTGCAGACGATGCGCAACATTGGCAAATTCCTTGCCTGCCGTTGTGGGGGTGGCGGGTTGACCATGCGTACGGGAAAGCATGGGCGTATCAGACAGCTCATGCGCCATCTGGATAAGCTTGCTGATGATTTTTTCCAATGCCGGTAGCATCACCCGATCGCGGCTGTGCGCCAGCATTAGCCCGTGAGAGAGGTTATTGATGTCCTCGGATGTACAGGCAAAATGTATGAATTCCGCAATCCTGACGACCTCGGCATTCTCCGCCAGGCGCTCCCTGAGCCAGTATTCGACGGCTTTGACGTCATGGTTGGTACGTGCTTCGATAAGCTTGACCGCTTCCCCGTCGGCCTCGGAAAAATTCGCCACAATACTGTCAAGTTGCACGATCGTAGCAGCGGAAAAAAGCGACGCCTCAGCAATGGCCGGTGTATGGCTCAATGCTCTGAGCCATTCGATTTCCAGCTGAACGCGGTAACGAATCAGGGCAAGTTCACTGAAATAAGGCCGCAGGTTTGCGACCTTGCTGTGATAGCGTCCATCAAGGGGAGAAAGTGCGGTGAGGAAAGACGAGTTCATATTGTTGATCTGTATTAGGGAGTCTCTGAATAAGCCTCCATGGAGCGTTGCCGGCAAACTCGAAGGGGGGCTTATTCAGAGGTTCCTTGAATTTCACCGGCCGGCGCATTTTAACATAGAGCCCCGGCTACGCCATGCTGTATGGAAAGCCGGTATAATACGCGCCTGAATAAAATTGCCGCCAAGGATGCCATGAAGCTTATCGGATCACTTACCAGTCCCTACGTGCGGAAGGCGCGCATCGTTCTGGCGGAAAAGCGCATTGGTTACGATTTTGAGGTGGAGAGCCCATGGAATGCGGAGAGTCACGTGTCGAATCACAATCCCCTGGGAAAGATACCGGTACTCATTTTGGACGATGGCTCCACTTTATTCGATTCACGCGTGATCGTCGAATACCTCGACAGTGTCAATCCGGTATCTCGTCTGATTCCCGAATCCAACCGGCACCGCATTATGGTAAAGCGCTGGGAAGCGCTGTCAGACGGTATCTGCGACGCCGCCGCCACAATATTCCTTGAACGCAAACGGTGTGATGCCGAACAAAGCGCGGAATGGATCTCGCGCCAACAGAAGAAGGTTACCCAGGGTCTGGAAGCGGCCACCCGGGAACTGGGCGATAAAAAGTGGTGTGATGGCAACACTTACACGCTAGCCGATATCGCGCTGGGTTGTACACTAGGATATCTGGCTTTTCGCTTTCCGGAAATCGAATGGCGCAATACCTCACCCAATCTTGCGGAACTTTCCGACAGGTTGGAAAAGCGGGCTCCATTTATGGAAACGGTACCTAAAGGGTGAGAAGCAGGAATCGGATCTCCAGGGCTCCGGGTAAGTAGGGACTAGCCATCCGTAATCACCCCTCCTCCAAGACATACCTTGCTCTCGTAAACGACCACTGATTGTCCCGGCGTCACCGCCCACTGAGGCTGAGCAAATTCAATTTCGCAACGGCCGTGCCCGATATGCGCAATAGCGCAGGGCGCATCCGGTTGACGATAACGGGTTTTGGCGGCATAAACCCAGTTGCAATGCGGCTCGCGGCCGCTTACCCATGTCAGGTCAATAGCATTGAGCGCGGGCCGGAATAAATCCGGGTGATCATGGCCCTGTACCACAGTCAAGATATTCCGTGCCATATCCTTGGCTGAAACGAACCAGGGCTCGCCATCACCATCCCTTGTTCCGCCTATGCCCAATCCCTGCCGTTGGCCAATGGTGTAGTACATCAGCCCGACATGCCTTCCCATGACGGTACCGGCCGCTGTTTGTATTTCACCGGGCTCATGCGGCACGTAACGGTTAAGAAATTCGCCGAACGGCCTTTCTCCAATAAAACAGATTCCGGTACTGTCTTTCTTGGAAAAATTCGGTAACCCATGATTCCTGGCGATTTTACGCACATCGCGTTTGTAAAGATGACCAATCGGAAAGAGCGTCCTGGATAGTTGTTTTTGATTCAACCGATAGAGAAAATAACTCTGATCCTTCGTCCCGTCCTCGCCTTTCAATAGTTGAAATATGCCGCCTATTTCGCGCACCTGCGCATAATGGCCGGTCGCGATATGGTCGGCGCCGAGACCAACCGCGTGGTCGAGAAACGCCTTGAACTTGATTTCGGCGTTACATAGCACATCCGGATTGGGTGTGCGCCCGGCTTTGTATTCAGCAAGAAACTGGCTGAATACACGCTCCTTGTATTCAGCCGAGAAGTTTACCGCCTCCAAAGGAATTCCGATGATGTCCGCCACCGAGGCAGCATCGATCAGATCCTGTCTGGATGAACAATAATCGCCGGTGTCATCGTCTTCCCAATTCTTCATGAAGAGGCCGATCACCTCATAGCCTTGTTGTTTTAACAGCAATGCCGCGACGGATGAATCCACTCCCCCCGACATGCCAACCACCACACGCTGTTTACTCATTGGTTCTAATGGATTATCTGGGTTTAATCGTAATGAGTAAGAATATCGAGGGCATAGCGCTTACCCGCCAAATGATCTTCGACACACTTCATCACCAGCGGACTGCGATGACGATCAGTCATTTCGCGGATTTCATCTACGCGAAACCATCCGGCGCGCAATATTCCCGCATCCAGCGGGCGGCCAGGATCATGGTCAGTAACGGAACCGGCAAAAGCAAAGCGCAGATAGGTAACATTGTCTGCACGAGAGTGCCAGCGGTAAATACCCAGCACCCATTGCGGGGAAAAAGTATAGCCGGTTTCCTCCAGGGTTTCCCGAACCGCCGCCTGAATGATGGATTCATCCGGCTCAAGATGTCCCGCTGGTTGATTGAACAGTACACCGCTACCGGTTTGCTCCTCAACCAGCAAATACTTTCCATCTTGCTCGACAACCGCCGCAACCGTGACATTGGGCTTCCAGATCATAATCTCTTAGCCCGGATGTTTCATAAATTTGCGTGATGATTGCGCAGGATTTTGTTTTGTAGGGAGATTTTGTGAAAGAGTGGCGTAGTTATTCATACGCCCGACTGAATGAAATTTCCATACGAAACAAAAAACCAGCGAGGGCGCGCGTCAATTTATGAAACATTCGGGTTAGGTAACGTCATGTTGTTTGGAAAGAAAGCAAGTGTGCACCTCAGCCTGCATTCTATCGTCACTGACCTGTAGAAAGAAATAATGTTGATGCGCGGGCAAAAAAACAGAGGGAGCTCTATTTGCCGGCACGAATGCATGATCCTGATCCGGCATGCACTTTGTCATATCCGCTATGGGTGACGTCAAGCTTCAAACGCCAGACTTTAAACTGGACAATACACGTTAGCGCTTCTCTCCAAAACACGAGTAAAATGCCCGGTTTGCATGTTTTTGCTCGCTCAATCCTTGCACCACTCATTAATTATCGGGAGACACCATGTACCAGCACATCAGGACGCCGGCCGAAGGCGAAAAAATCCGGGTCAATACAGATTTTTCTTTGAGTGTGCCGGATAACCCTGTTATTCCGTTCATCGAAGGTGACGGGATCGGTGTAGACATTACGCCGGTGATGAGAAAAGTCGTGGATTCGGCGGTAGGCCGGGCTTATGACGGCAAGCGCAAGATTTCCTGGATGGAGATTTACGCCGGTGAGAAGTCGAACCATGTGTACGGTGAAAACGTGTGGCTACCCGATGAGACACTGCAAGCCGCAAGGGAATATGTGGTTTCCATCAAGGGACCGCTGACCACACCGGTCGGTGGTGGCATCCGCTCCATTAATGTGGCCTTGCGCCAGAAACTTGATCTCTATGTGTGCTTGCGACCTGTGCGTTATTTTCAGGGTGTGCCAAGCCCGCTAAAAAATCCGGAAAAAACCGATATGGTGATTTTCCGTGAGAATTCGGAAGACATTTACGCCGGGATTGAATGGGAAGCCGGGTCGGAGGATGCGAAGAAGATCATGAATTTTCTGTTAACGGACATGGGTGTCACCAAGATACGCTTTCCACAAACATCGGCAATCGGCATCAAGCCGGTATCCAGCGAAGGCACCGAACGTCTGGTGCGCAAGGCGATACAGTACGCGATAGATAACAAGCGCCGTTCGGTCACGCTGGTGCACAAGGGCAACATCATGAAATTTACCGAGGGAGCGTTCAAAAATTGGGGTTATGCATTGGCGGCGAGGGAATTCGGAGCAAGCTTGCTGGACGGCGGGCCATGGATGAAGTTGCCTGAAGACAAGGGCGGGATCGTTATCAAGGATGTGATCGCTGATGCTTTTCTGCAACAGATCTTGTTGCGCCCGGAGGAATACGACGTGATTGCCACACTGAATCTGAACGGGGACTACATTTCCGATGCTTTGGCGGCGCAAGTGGGGGGCATCGGCATAGCGCCGGGCGCAAACCTCAGCGACTCGATTGCGATGTTCGAGGCAACCCACGGTACCGCGCCAAAATACACCGGCAAGGATCAGGTTAATCCCGGATCGCTCATCCTGTCGGCGGAAATGATGCTGCGGCACATAGGTTGGGTGGAGGCCGCCGATCGGATAGTCCATGCGATGGAGAAAACCATTCAGGATAAAGTCGTGACTTATGACTTTGCACGCCAAATGTCCGATGCGCGGAAAGTCTCATGTTCGGCATTCGGTCAGGCATTGATCGACAGGATGGCTTGATATTTTCTTTCTAATTTCATGCTTGAACCCAGATAATCCATTAGGCGACTCTGCGAGCCTACCCGAATGCTGGCGTCCTAATGGATTATCTGGGTTGAAAAAAACCCCTTGCCGCTTTAGCTGGCAAGGGGTTTTGTATAATCCTGTAATTACAAGCCGATCACGGTTTTACCGCGCCAGCAGGAGATCACTAGGCAGACTGAATGTTTGATGCTTGTTTGCCCTTTGGACCCTGTGTGACTTCGAAGCTCACTTTCTGGCCTTCCTTCAGAGTTTTGAACCCGGACATATTGATTGCGGAGAAATGAGCAAATAAATCTTCGCTACCATCATCCGGGGTGATGAAACCAAAACCCTTGGAGTCGTTGAACCATTTCACTGTACCTGTTGCCATTATTGCTTCCTATAAAAAAACCGGGCCGGAAACCCGAACACTGTTTGAGTTTCAAGACCGCAAACGGCTGTAACCGGTACTGCAGAGAGCTTGAAGCCAAACGCCAAGAGCCGTTTTACGCAAATCCGTTGTTCAAGTCAAGTACTCATGCACTTATTTTATAGAATTGCAATAGAATAATTTTCTCAAGGTACTTGAATATTTCGATGTAATCATCAAATAATATCAGTAGAAGCACGCTCGGTTATAGTTATGCTCTAACCGATGAACAGACGAGACAGGAAATCATGACATGGCAACGAGAGATCATGGAGATGTTGTACTGGAGGCTGAAAAGAGTAAACTCAAGCCGCCACCAATGTTTAAAGTGATATTGCTGAATGATGATTTCACGCCTATGGATTTCGTGGTGGCTGTGTTGCAGACTTTTTTTTCTATGAATCGAGAACAGGCAACACAAATTATGCTCAAAGTTCATATAGACGGTGCGGGAGTGTGCGGAGTTTATCCCAACGATGTCGCTATCACCAAGGTTGAGCAGGTGGTCACATTTGCAAGGCAGCATCAACATCCGCTAAGGTGCGTGATGGAGGAGACGTGAAATGATTGCTCAAGAGCTGGAAGTCAGTTTACATATGGCGTTTGTCGAGTCGCGGCAGAAGCGCCACGAATTCATTACCGTGGAGCATTTGTTGCTGGCCATGCTTGATAATCCCACCGCCGCTGAGGTGCTGCGTGCTTGTTCGGTTGACATAGATGATTTGCGCAGACTGCTGGCGGAGCATGTTACCGAGAATACGCCGACAGTGGGTGGCAGCGGTGAAGTAGACACTCAGCCTACGCTCGGTTTTCAGCGGGTCATCCAGCGCGCGATCCTGCATGTCCAATCTTCGGGAAAGAAAGAAGTCACCGGCGCCAACGTACTGGTAGCCATATTCGGCGAAAAGGATTCTCACGCGGTTTATTTTCTACACCAGAAGGGGGTGACGCGGCTCGACGTGGTGAATTATATTTCGCATGGCATTAGCAAGGTGCCCCAAGGTAGCAGCGCGAAAACCGAAAGTGAAGGCGATACCGAGCAGGAATTGGGGGCGGGCGGCGCACTGGAAAGCTACGCTGTGAATCTGAACACCCAGGCCCTCGCGGGCAAGATCGATCCCCTGATCGGGCGTGAGAAAGAATTGGAACGCCTGATACAGACGCTGTGCCGCCGCCGCAAGAATAATCCCCTGTTAGTGGGTGAGGCGGGAGTGGGCAAAACCGCTATCGCCGAGGGACTGGCACGCCGAATCATAGAAAATGACGTTCCCGACGTGCTTGCGCACCACCAGGTTTACGCACTGGACATGGGCGCGCTGCTGGCCGGAACCAAATACCGCGGCGATTTCGAACAGCGTTTGAAGGCGGTGCTGAAACAGTTGCTCGACAGTACTAATGCCATCCTGTTCATTGATGAAATTCACACGCTCATCGGCGCTGGCGCGGCTTCCGGAGGGACGCTGGACGCCTCCAATCTCCTTAAGCCTATACTTAATACTGGCCAACTGAAATGCATCGGCGCCACCACTTACAGTGAATACCGGGGAATTTTCGAAAAGGATCACGCCCTGTCACGCCGCTTTCAGAAAATCGATGTGCCTGAGCCGAGCGTGGAAGAGACCGTGGCCATCCTGCGGGGCCTGAAACCCCGCTACGAGGCTCATCATGGCGTCAAATATACCGCGATCGCGCTCACCACCGCGGCGGAATTGGCGGCACGCTTCATCAATGACCGGCATCTGCCGGATAAGGCAATAGACGTGATCGATGAAGCCGGCGCGGCACAGCGTATCCTGCCGAAATCAAAGCAGCGCAAGGTGATCAGTAAGCATGAGATCGAAGATATTATCGCCAAGATTGCGCGCATTCCGCCACAAAATGTCTCCAGCGATGACCGCAATACCCTGAAGACGCTGGATCGCGACTTGAAAGCCGTCGTGTTCGGTCAGGACAAGGCCATTAATGCATTGACGACGGCGATCAAAATGGCGCGGAGCGGCTTGGGCAACCCGCAAAAACCGGTCGGCTCATTCCTTTTCTCCGGTCCCACCGGCGTCGGCAAAACCGAGGTGGCACGGCAGCTGGCCTACGCACTAGGCATTCATCTGCATCGTTTCGACATGTCTGAATACATGGAGCGGCATGCGGTGTCACGCCTGATCGGCGCACCACCTGGATATGTCGGGTTTGACCAGGGCGGGCTGCTCACCGAGGCCATCATCAAGCAGCCTTATTCGGTGCTGCTATTGGATGAAATTGAAAAGGCTCACCCGGATATTTTTAATATCCTGCTGCAAGTGATGGATCATGGTACCTTGACGGACAACAATGGGCGCAAGGCGGACTTCCGCAACGTGGTCATCGTCATGACCACCAACGCCGGTGCCGAATCGCTTAGCAAAGCCTCAATGGGCTTCACCAAGTCGACTCAGGCAGGTGATGAAATGGCGGATATCAAACGCATGTTTACGCCGGAATTCCGCAACCGGCTGGATGCGATCATTTCTTTCGCCGCTCTGGACCGGGACGTGATTCTGCGCGTAGTGGATAAGTTCCTGATGCAACTTGAAACGCAGTTGCATGAGAAGAAAGTGGAGGCGATATTCACCGATGCGCTGAGAGAATATCTTGCCAAAAATGGCGCTGATCCTCTCATGGGCGCCCGGCCCATGGCGCGGCTCATTCAGGACACCATACGCAGCGCCCTGGCGGATGAATTGCTGTTTGGACGTCTTGCAAACGGCGGCAAAGTGACGGTGGATATAGATGCCGATAACAAGGTGAAACTTCAGTTTGAAGAAGAAGCCGCCGCCGCTTTGTAGGCAAGAAGCAAGAACATAAAAAAGGCGCGTAATCCGCGCCTTTTTTATTCCGGGTTATCGCCGACCTGGCTATTTACCCGGCTTTTTACTACTGACTTCGTATTTGAAAGACAAATTCACTCTGGCGCGATACGCGGTCACTTTACCATTCTCAATGACCATATCGAGCTTAACTATTTCCGCAACTCTTAAATCCCTCAGGGTTTTTGATGCGGCCTTGACAGCATTCTTGGCTGCATCCTCCCAGGATATCTTGCTGGTCCCAACTATCTCTGTTATTCGATAAATACTATCTTCGGCCACGATTCTTCTCCTCTTCAGTTAGTACACCACACCAAGCACAACCCTCAGTAAGCTTAGCACATCAATCTATCCACTTATTTCAGTTTAAGTTTAACCCTGGACAATTGCAATAAGGTTGCCGTTACGCCCGGGATCGGGAGCGCGATGCAAAGTATCGGGTGCACAAGCTGGCCGTTCTCCCAGAATGAACGAGAATAGCAATATTTAACCCGCGACAACCCGCTTAGTGATGTACCCAAGCGCCTCCTCCACCTGATCGACAAGAATAAGGCATAGCTCGCCAGCTTTCAGGCTGGCGAAGGCGGCATCGATGGCTACGAACTCGCCACGGATTTCCTTGACGTCACGAGTGCGCTTCGCATTCTCCAGACCTTGCCGCAGCAGGCCAAGCACTTCTCCATCGGCGCGACCTCGCTGGCATTGGTCCTGATAGAGTACCACCTCGTCGAAAGCGTCGCCTAGAATCTCGGTTTGCTGACGGATGTCTTCATCACGCCGGTCTCCGGCGCCGCTAATGACGACCGAGCGCCGCTTGGCTGGCATGCTATCGATGGCATGCACGAGTGCCCGAATGGCATCGGCGTTGTGGCCATAGTCGGCAATGAGTGTGGCGCCACGGTGACTGAAGAGATTGAAACGGCCTGGCGCGGTTTGCATGTCACTAACAAAAGTGGCCAAACCGGCACGGATGATCTCCCAATCAAGACCAAGCGCCCAACCTGCCCCCGCGGCAGCCATCGCGTTATCGATCTGGAATGCAATAGTGCCATTCTGCGTGACGGGAACCCCACCCAGTGGTACCCGGTGTTCAACGTCAGCCTCCGAAGCAACCATCGAATCGCCATCGAGATAGATGACACGCTTGCCTTGAGCGCGGTGTTTGACTATTACCGGATTTTCGGGATTGCGGGCAAAAAACGTAACTGAGCCGGGGCAATGGGCTGCCATGCCAGCCACCAGAGGATCGGCCGCATTGAGTACGGCGACGCCGGTGCCTGGCGTAACATTTTGTACGACGACTCTTTTGACAGCAGTCAAATCCTCCACCGTATTAATATACGAGAGACCAAGGTGATCGCCCATGCCGATGTTGGTCACCACTGCCACATGGCAGCGATCGAA
This sequence comes from Nitrosospira sp., assembly GCA_039928555.1. GTDB lineage: Bacteria > Pseudomonadota > Gammaproteobacteria > Burkholderiales > Nitrosomonadaceae > Nitrosospira. Next base: position 14,081 of record JBDSSX010000167.1, read on the forward strand.
CCCCAGCCCTTCGCGCAACAAACCGCCACGCGCTGTTTCGAACACCGCGGCATCAACGTCAGGGTGGAGCAGCACTTTTTTTGCGCTCTTCGGACCGCTGCAATCGCCGGTATCGATGCGCTGACCCTCAATGTAAACTCCGTCGGTACTGGTCATGCCGACACGCAAGCCTTGATAATCCAGGATACTTGCGATCAGGCGAACGGTAGTGGTCTTGCCATTGGTACCACTCACCGCAACAACCGGGATGCGCGCATCATCGCCATCCCTGAACATGTTGGCGATGATCGCTTCCCCCACCGCACGCCCCGCGCCGAACGAAGGCTGCAAATGCATGCGGAGACCTGGCGCAGCATTGACCTCGATGATGGCGCCGTGTTCTTCCAGCGGATTCGACACACTATCGCAGACAACATCGATGCCGCAGACGTCGAGACCGATCATTTGCGCGGCGGCTTCCATGCGCGCGGCAAGCTCGGGATGAACATCGCCGGTCACGTCGGTAGCTGTTCCACCGGTTGAAAGATTTGCGTTATTCCGGAGGGAAACGCGGGTGCCCTCAGGCGGTATGGATTCCGCCGACAGACCTTCGGTTGCAAGATGGGCAAGCGCAATTTCATCGAAATGGATTTTCGTCAGCGAATTCGCGTGATCCTCGCCGCGCCGTGGATCGCTATTGAGCTGATCCACCAATTGTCTAACGCTGTGCGTGCCATCACCCATAACTTCAGGCGGGTCGCGTCGCGCAGCCGCAATCAATTTATTGCCCACAACGAGCATGCGGTAATCGTGCCCTGGAATATAACGCTCCACCAGCACTTCGCCGCTGATTTCCACCGCTATCGCGTAAGCCGCTTCCACCTGCTCCCGGCTGGCAAGATTTACGGCCACCCCTTTTCCCTGATTGCCATCCTGCGGCTTGACAACCACCGGCCCGCCGATTTCACAAGCGGCAGCCCAGGCATCCTCCGCATTCGCTACCGGCCGGCCTGATGGAACAGGAATACCGGCAGCGCTGAGCAGCGTTCGGGTCAATTCCTTATCCTGCGCGATCGACTCAGCCACGGCCCCCGTCAGTCCGGTTTCAGCGGCCTGGATACGCCGCTGCTTACTGCCCCAGCCAAATTGCACCATACTTCCGTCCGTCAGACGGCGAAAGGGAATACCGCGCGCAACAGCGGCACTGACAATCGCACCCGTGCTCGGCCCAAGGCGTATTTCTTCGTTCAGTGCGCGCAAACGGCCTACCGCGTCGGCCAAATCGAAGGCAATATCCTCGGCTGCCGCGCGACACAGGGTTTGTGAGAGTTCTGTGGCAAGCCTGCCCACCGTTTCTTCGCTGTACTCAACAACAACCTGATAAACACCGGTTTCCAGCGTTTCCATGGTATGGCTAAAGGTCACCGGGCACCCGGCTTGCACTTGCAGGCCAAGCGTGGCGCGTTCGAATGCGTGCGCCATGGTCAAAGCGCCATGATGATAGGCCGGCCGAAACAGATCGACTTCCGGAAATCGCTCCCGCAGCCGATCCAGAAAACCTGGCAATCCGCCAGGATGACACTCGGCTTCGCTGCAGGAAACAATAGCTTCTATAGCCGTATGACGGCTCCACAAGTTGGGGCCGCGCAATGCGCGGATGCGTGATACTTTCATTAACAGCTCTCCTGTTTTTTCATTCATTCGGAAATATTGATTCCGCGGTAAGTGTTTTTCCGTCTTGAATGCCCGAGAAATTCTCAATCCCGCTACGTATGAGAGCAGGCGCGATACCAAGCACCCACGCAGCACCCACCGCCGCCAGAACATTCTCGATCTCCAGCGCCGCATGCCCTCCTTGCGTGACCGGCACGTCAGCCAGTTTGGCCAATGTTATTTCACTGGAGCCGGTAACTAGCAAAATGTCTCCGTCACGAGCGATCACAGCCCGGTTGCTCCGTACATGCCCCACACTCTCCGTGCCGCTTGTGCGATGCGCGTTGATGACTGGCAACTCAGGGTCAAGACTGAAGTAAATAACCTCGCCATTACACAGCGCAGCCATCTCGACGAGCATCGGCTCCCTGGCGTTAAGTACCGCTGCGCCTGTCGGCAGCACTACGTCCACCTGAGTGCGCAGAACATCGAAGACCTGTTTCGGTGTCTCGATATCGTAGCGGCCGTAATGCCGGTTTACGTCAACATTGGTAACGATGCCGGCTTGACACCAATCGTAGGCCAGACCCTCACTCAAAATACTGTCGCCGCCATTCTCGAAAACCGCCGCTTCAATCGAGCGATTCATCAGAATATTGTTGACTGACTTCCAGTTGGCGTGGTTGCCCTTATAAACCTGCCTCGGGCCGAGATAAAATCCGTCGCCGCAAGCAAGCCCCGTATGCTGGCCTGTGAGCGCAAGCAAATGCGCGACAAGGTGCGCTACGGCGGTTTTACCGTAACTGCCGGTGATCCCCACGACAGGAATACGGCCATCGTTATTGTCCGGAAAGAGATGATCGACGATAGCTTTGCCAACCGGGCGTGGAGTGCCCACGGCGGGTTTAATGTGCATCAACAGACCGGGCCCGGCATTGACTTCGACAATGGCCGCACCCTGCTCGGTGAGGGGTCGCGAGATATCTCTGGCAACAAGATCGATACCGGCAATATCCAGTCCAACGATACGGGCTGCGAGTGAGGCGGCCGCGGCAATACTCGAATGCACTTCGTCAGTGACGTCGAAAGCATGATTGCCGTTACGCTGAATCAGGACTTCGAGTCCAGCCGGTGGTATCGAGTTGATGGTAAAACCCTGACGGGCAATCTCCATTATAATTACGCCATCTATGCCGATCAGGTTGAGCGGATGATCTTCGGTCGCCCCGCGGCGCGGATCGGAATTGATCTGATGAGCGATCAACTCGCTGATGGTTGACTTGCCATCGCTGGTAACCGATACCGAATCGCCCCGGTTCGCGGCGACGAGCCGGCCGCCAACAACCAGCAAACGATGCTCGGTGCCCGGAATATAGCGTTCAACCAAAACGCCGCTACCTTGTGCCAATGCGGCGTGATAGGCCGGCTCGATCTCTTCGCGCGTAGTCAGCTCAATGAAAACACCGCGTCCATGGTTCCCGTCACAGGGTTTGATAACGACCGGTAAACCGATATCCTGTGCCGCCTCCCACGCATCTTCGCCGCTATTGACGATGCGGCCTTCGGGAACAGGAACTCCGCAGGACCGGAGTAATGACTTGGTCAGATCCTTGTCGCGCGAGATACTTTCGGCTATCGCCGGGGTTCGATCGGTTTCGGCTGTCCAGATGCGCTGGCTGCGCGCACCGTAGCCGAGTTGCACCAGATTTCCCTTGGCAAGAAGACGGATGGAGGGAATGTTGCGGCTGGTGGCGGCCTCGACGATACATGCGGTCGACGGCCCCAGCCACAGCGAATCGACCATGTCGCGCAGGCGCTCGATGGCGCCCTTGACATCGTAAGGTTCGTTGCGCGGCGGCTGGTATTCCATCGCCGCCAGCACCAGCTCACGAGCCGCGAATAAGGCGTTGCGCGCAATATCCTCATGACAGGCGCTAACGGTAACCTTGTAGACGCCGCGCTGCGAAGTTTCACGAGCCCTGCCGAAGCCGCCAGACATGCCGGCCAGGTTCTGCAGTTCGAGCGTAACGTGTTCGAGAATGTGGCCAGGCCAGGTACCTTCCTTGAGCCGGCGCAGGAAGCCACCCCGCTCGCCATAGCTGCAACGGTGTTCGACCAGCGAGGGAAGCCAGGAAGATAAACGCTCATAAAACCCTGGAATGGTGTCGGACGGAAACTCTTCAAGTTCGCCGATGTCGACGATTGCTTCAAGTACCGGACGGCAGGTCCAGATGTTGGGTCCGTTCAGATGCCGTATCTCAAGAAATTTAATGTCCCTATTACTAACATGGTCAGTACTCGTATTCGGGCAGGCCAGCATAAAATTACGCAAGACGTGGATTGAAACTGGATTAAACGTGGCTGGCATGGAATGGTTTACAGCTTTAGTAAATTAATTCGGAAAGCACGTCGATGGATTCCCGAAAAGATTTCGGGTGGTCATTCATATTGAACCCAAATAATCCATTAGGCGGCTCTCCGAGCCTACCCGAGTGCTGGCGGTCAGTTTGCGGCCATTTTCGCCGCTTGCTCGGCGTCCATAGACCAAGCTATGGACTTCTCCCAACCAACAAAACTGCCTCGCAACCTGCCTCGCCATCATCTCGCCTAATGGATTATCTGGGTTGAATTCTTCCGCCCACGCTCAGGACAGGCCGTCATTCGGCGGCCTGTCCTGTTTGCTCATCTGAATTGATGTATTGTTGGCTAACGCAACCCTTTTCCCGCACATGGTTTTGACAAACTCAATCTCACGGTTCTACTGTCGCTAAACGCGATCGAGAAATTTGAATATTCCTGATGCTATGACTTCTCATGATTTCTGAAGGCTGACGGATTATTTGTATCTGATACCCAAGTCGGCGGATCGACAATAAGCTGAGCATATGTCATGCCAGATCACTTTAATATTATAAAACAATCGATTGGTTAAGATTTTTTTATGAGATCAGGGTAGAAGTGTCGCCATTCATTGACAAAGAATTGCCAGGTTATTATCAACCAATTGAAGCGTAATGAATATTTTCTGTCTCCGGATGGCGACAGGACGATAACTACTCAAACAGGTGTTAGAAAAAGAACCGAGCCGCGGCTCTTTCAGGTGATTTGACTACAATCAATTACCGCCGGGTATGAAATCGGAATGGGACAGACAGGCTGCTAGAGAAAACCGTCCAGAATCTT
>JBDSSX010000168.1:0-2915 GCA_039928555.1 Nitrosospira sp.
TTGTCAGCCACGAGGAAATGGTGGATCGCATCAAGGCTGCTGTGGATGCCAGGACCGATCCCGATTTTGTCGTTATGGCACGTACCGATGCACTGGCGGTTGAAGGATTGCAAGCTGCCATAGACCGCGTGAGTCTTTATGTGGAGGCGGGCGCGGATATGGTTTTTCCCGAGGCCGTAACTCAGTTGGGCATGTACCGGCAGTTCGCAGCAGCGGCGCAGGTCCCGATTCTCGCTAACATCACCGAATTTGGTGTAACACCTCTCTTTACAGTCGAAGAGCTGGCCGAGGCGAACGTTTCCCTGGTGCTTTATCCGCTATCCGCATTTCGGGCGATGAATGCCGCCGCCCTCAACGTGTATCGGGCGATACGCAATGAGGGTTCGCAGAAAAATGTGATTGATACCATGCAGACCCGTGCCGAGCTATACGAATTTCTCGATTATCATGCCTACGAAGAGAAACTGAATATCCTGTTTTCCGAATCCTCCAAAAAACCTGAAAATGACTGAAGTTATCCAAAATCCCAATTCAAAAACCAAGAAATCCGTCGTATTGTCAGGCGTTGTGGCGGGTAATACCGCCATTTGCAGCGTCGGTAGAACGGGCAATGATCTGCACTATCGCGGTTACGACATTCTGGACGTGGCCGATACCTGTGAGTTCGAAGAGATTGCCTATCTGCTGGTTCATGAAAAGCTGCCCACGCTGATGGAGCTGGTTGCATACAAAGAAAAACTGAGAAGCTTGCGTGATCTTCCCGTCAGCCTTAAAACCGTACTGGAAACGATTCCCGTAACAGCGCACCCGATGGACGTCTTACGCACCGGCGTCTCCGCGCTGGGTACGATGCTGCCGGAGGCGGAAAAACATACCGTTGAGGGCGCGCGCAATTTGGCTGACCGGCTGCTGGCCTGTCTGGGACCTCTACTGCTTTACTGGTATCACTACTCTCATAACAATCGCCGGATTGACGTGTCAACCGGCGATGATTCAATCGGTGGAAATTTTTTGAGCCTGCTGCATGGCAAACCGCCGCCGCAGAGTTGGGTGAAGGCGATGCATACCTCGCTGGTGCTATACGCCGAGCATGAGTTCAATGCTTCCACTTTTACCGCGCGCGTGATCGCCGGAACCGGCTCGGATTTTTATTCCGCCATCACCGGCGCCATCGGTGCGCTGCGCGGACCGAAGCATGGCGGCGCCAATGAGGCCGCGTTCGATATCCAGAAGCGCTACGATACTCCGGATGAAGCCGAAGCCGATATCCGCCGCCGAGTCGCGGACAAGGAAATCATCATCGGGTTCGGCCATCCGGTGTATACCGTCTCCGACCCGCGTAACCGGATTATCCGGGAGATGGCGAAACAACTCTCAGGGGATGCCGGCCACATGAAAATGTTCGATATTGCCGCAAGACTGGAAACGGTGATGTGGGATATCAAAAAAATGTTCCCCAACCTCGACTGGTTCTCTGCTGTGAGCTATCACACGATGGGGATACCGACAGCCATGTTTACGCCACTGTTTGCGATCGCCCGCACCAGCGGCTGGGCCGCGCACATTATTGAACAGCGTCTGGACAACAAGATTATTCGGCCTTCGGCGAATTACATCGGACCTGACGATCGGGAGTTTGTGGCGATTTCGGCACGCACTTAGTCAACCTGATTGGGAAAACCTGGAAATGTAATGTTGGCAAAGGAGTGGAAGTAGTAATCGATGTCGTCGCCGGTTGTGTCCACCTTTCCAAGTAACGCACCTGTGGCCAAAAGTACTTTAAGAAATAATCGTGTCTGCTCCTATTCTTCCTGTTTTGTTTGACCAGCCATAGTTTGTATTAACTGAGCTTGCATTAACTGAGATGTCAGGCGGGTTCTACCAAAACACTTTCATGCTTGCAGCGGAATCACAAACCGTAGCAATAATCCGCGCATGAACGACCTTGTTGCAGTAGCGCATCCTTATCTGGCGCAATATGGCTATACGGCATTGTTTGTCGTATTGTTTACCGAGTCGTTCGGTTTGCCGCTGCCGGGAGAAACTTTCCTGATTGCCGCGACTTTGCTCGCAATAAATGGGCACCTCAGCATCGTCGCTGTAGCCGGTTGGGCGATACCGGCAGTGATTCTGGGAGATAACGTTGGCTATCTGATTGGCCGCTGGGGAGGGCATCGCTGGGTGATGCACCATGGCAGTCATATCGGGATTACCCCAGCGCGGCTAGAAACCGTGCAAAGATTCTTTGACCGATTCGGCCCTGCGATAGTGATTGTGGCGCGCTTTTTTCCGGTGTTGCGGCAGTTGAACGGTATCTTTGCCGGGAGTATGCGGATGCCATGGAGAAAGTTTGTTGCCTACAATGCACTCGGCGGTATATTGTGGGTAGGCGCCTGGACGAGCGGTGTCTATTTCCTGGGAGACCGGATCGAGAGGTGGTTTATGCAGGTGCATGTAGTGGGTTGGTGGCTGGCAGGGCCGCTGATTGCGGGCACGCTGTGGCTGATTTATCGTTATTTGAAGTGAATGCGGAATTGAGAAAAAAGAGAGAATGCGATCGCCAGTTCTTGCCTGACGATAGTACTGGAGGGGATTCTCATACGGCGCAATGCGCTTCGCTTATTGACGCCCTACGTCTTACGTGCGTTAGCCCTCCGTACCAAACACACAAATACCTCAAACATGTATAGGGTTTCTTCTCTTCTCGTAGTTATTGTCGCCTTCACCGGCTGCGCCCACCTTATTCCCACGAGTCCGCCTGTCGCCGAAAGCACCGCAAGTGCTGACGCACCGCTTGTTTATCGCTGCAATAGTGGGCACATCGTGAAGGCGTCTTATCACTCCGGCACTACGGCCGTTGTGCAGTACGAGGGCAAGACGCGTGAAATGATTGTGACTGTGTCGGGTAGCGGCGC
>JBDSSX010000169.1:0-11260 GCA_039928555.1 Nitrosospira sp.
TTGCTTTGGCAACCTTGGATGACGGGTACGGTACGTTCCGATCAGAAACCAAACCCAACTTCACCAGACGTAGGAAATCTCTTGCTTATTTGATGCTACAGACAGCATAAGCCCATCGACACTGAGGTGAAAATCGACGGGAGTTTTTAATATGAAGTTACCCCTGCGTTACCCAAAAAGAAAAAGGGATTAGGCTATTAACCTAACCCCTTGTTTTAATGGCGCGCCCGGCAGGAATCGAACCCACGACCCCTTGGTTCGTAGCCAAGTACTCTATCCAACTGAGCTACGGGCGCTAACGCTGGGCAATTTCCTCGGTATTATTTAATAATTGCTCTGCAATTATAGCAGACTGGCGGACAACCAAGTCAAAGCGAACTCTTCTCAAATCAAAAATATTCCAGAGACTTGCCGCTGGATGTTAAATAACTGCTAGCAGCCTGCCGGACTTGAAGAACAAACTCATGCATCGCCGAAAATACCAGACGGGGAGAATCTACGCATCTGATGCGGAATATATGAGATTATTCTAAAGTGCTGGGGAAGAGCATGGCCCGACTCATAAGGTATTATCAGAAGGGCCCGCTCCCCCCAAACTACTGGACGCTATCCGTCACTTCAATTGCCACCAACGGTCCACTATAAAGAGGATACCACTATGCAATTCATTATTTCCGGAAGCCGAGGAACAGACGATCCAACCATGGCAACACTGCCTTTCATGGCTGCGAAAGTCGCACGGGAGCAAGGCCACGATGTCGTTCTTTTTCTATGGAATGAAGCGGTAACGCTTGCCCGTCCCGGAATTGGCGATCATGTAACAGGCGTAAACTTACCCCCGTTAAAAGATATACTGACGGCTATTCAGGCTGCGGGTATTCCAATATGGGTTTGCGGTGCGTGTGCTGTGGCGAGAAAGATTGGAGAACCTGATCTCGTACCCGGCGCGGCGATCAAGACCATGGGAGACTATATCAAGGCGGTGGCTGAGCGGGAGAAGTGCGTTGCTTTCTAATTCTACACATGATTAACCTGGAGCAAACCGGCACCAGATTGAATACCTCCCTAAGGTTTCAGTATGGCAACATGTAAAACGGTCAACGCAATGCCAGGCAAGCCTAAAGATCGGGGGTGAGGATGTCCATGCGTCGCTTCACACGACTAACAAACGGATTCAGTAAGAAGTTAGAGAATCTAGAATCATGGTAGCCTTGCACTTCATGCACTACAACTTCGGGCGCATTCATAAATCGCTGCGTGTTACTCCGGCGATGGAAGCCGGAATCAGCGATCATGTATGGAACTTTGAAGAAATCGCCGCACTTGTTCCTGATCCTGTTGCAAAGAAGCGCGGCAGCTATAAAACAAAAAATTCAAACTGAGACACTACCGATATCCGGCTCCTGCAAGTACCTTTTCTTCATACAATTCGCTGAACTTCGTTAGGTTTATTGCGCGAAGGGAATCCTCAAATTTGGGTATGCTGCGGGATAAAGGGCTTTTACAGTAGTGAGATTCTATTAGCGACCAATGCTTTGCAATGTCTCTCGATAGAAAATAGTAACCAACCGGATTGACAATGGAGATGTTGCGCCTGTAGTACGACGACCGAGGGACCGAAAACTTTTCGGGCAAACAGGCATAAGGCTTTTTTCCCTTGTCCAACGCTTCCCACTTTTCTTTAAAGTCGGACAACGCTGACGCAAATGTCGTCGAGGTAAAGCCTGGAGGTAGCTGGATCGGAAGCATGGCTTTCTCCAAGAGCTTCGTCAGCACCTCATCTTCCATTTACCCTCCTCATACTGATGAGTGCATTGCTTTGGTTATCGATCATAGCCGTGTGGCTTGTACGCCCAGTGAGGACCATAGACACAAGCGTTTTTTTTCATGCTAGTTGGTTAGAGCAGCTTAAAACCCTTGACCAGTCTTTGTTTTTCACAGTCAGGTTAGCGTCTAACTTGCCATTAACTTGGGATTTTACAACTGATGGAAGAAGAACACTTCAGCTCCTCTTCGAGCTTAAAGGGGAGTCTACGACCTTGCGCCGTTTGAAGATGTAGGTGAAAATGTATGTAGTATTTTAAACTACACTATAAATTCTTACCTATCAGTAACTTAGCTTTAAATCTGGCGGAGAGAGAGGGATTCGAACCCTCGATAAGCTTTTTGAGCCTATACTCCCTTAGCAGGGGAGCGCCTTCGACCACTCGGCCATCTCTCCAAAAAAGAGGCATTAGGATAGCGGTTTACTACCCTTCGGTCAAACAATGAGTCTTATCGCGCCACACTGTTCTCGCAGGATTTCACGATACTTGATCCAGTTCGAAAATTTTATGTAACACCCGCACCGCGAGTTCCATGTATTTCTCGTCCACCACCACGGAAATTTTTATTTCGGAGGTGGAAATCATCTGGATGTTGATACCTTCTTCCGCCAAGGCGCGGAACATCTTGCTGGCAATGCCAACGTGCGAACGCATTCCCACGCCCACCACCGATACCTTGGCTATTCTGTCACCACCGATTACACCGCGTGCGCCGATATGGGGCTGCACCTGATTCTCAAGAATATCCATGGTTCTGGCGAACTCATTCCGATTTATGGTAAATGAGAAATCTGTCATGCCATCGTGACCGACATTCTGGATAATCATGTCCACATCGATATTGGCGTCGGCTACCGGACCAAGGATTTGATAAGCAATGCCTGGACGATCCGGCACACCCAGCACGGTAATTTTCGCCTCATCACGGTTGAATGCAATACCTGAAATAATTGCGCGTTCCATGTTCTCGCCTTCCTCGAAAGTAATCAGGGTGCCCTCGCCTTCTTCGTCGAAACTCGACAGCACCCGCAACCTGACCTTATATTTACCGGCAAATTCCACCGAACGAATTTGCAACACCTTGGAACCGAGGCTCGCCAATTCGAGCATTTCCTCAAAGGTGATAGTCTTTAGTTTCCTGGCTTCGGGGACGATGCGCGGGTCGGTCGTGTAAATACCATCCACGTCAGTATAAATTTGGCATTCTTCGGCTTTAAGTGCCGCCGCTAGTGCCACGCCGGTCGTATCAGACCCGCCGCGGCCCAGCGTCGTGATGTTGCCGGTTTCGTCCACCCCCTGAAATCCGGCTACCACTACGACATATCCGGCATCGAGAGCAGCGCGGATGCTATCCTCATCAATTTGCAGTATGCGCGCTTTGGTATAGGCATTGTCGGTAAGTATCCGCACTTGTGCGCCGGTATAGCTCTTTGCCTTGACGCCCACATCCATCAGCGCCATCGACAGCAGGGCAATGGAAACCTGCTCGCCGGTCGATATCATGACATCCAGTTCGCGCGGGTCGGGATGAGCCTGAAATTCCTTGGCCATGGCGATGAGGCGATTAGTTTCCCCGCTCATGGCGGAAACCACCACCACCACCTGATGGCCCCGGGATTTGAATTTTGCGATCCGGCGGGCAACATTTTTGATGCGCTCAGTACTGCCGACCGAGGTACCACCGTATTTTTGAATAATCAGTGCCATGTTACCGACATTTTTATATTGAGAATATGGAACTCTGCCGCGAACAAAAGGGTCTCATATGTTGAATCAATTACGCCTCAAGCGATGGAAAATTTGATCCTGTGAAAATGGGAATTTTACCCGATAATCGGAAATAAAACTGAACATATGCAATAATGATAACCAGGCGGCCATGAAAAATGTCAAGCGGCATGCACTTAAGACTTGCATTGAATAGGAAAACAAATTAAATTTATGAATGTGCAATAATCCTTTAACATAACCTATACCATAACCTGGAGAGAGCTGAACCTATGAAACTCTTTGAAGAAATATCCAACCCTCGCGACATCCGGCGTAAGCTTGGCCTTAATCAGCATGATTTCTGGAGCAAGGTCGGCGTCACTCAAAGTGGTGGCTCCCGTTATGAAAGCGGGCGAAATATGCCAAGGCCGGTGAGGGAGCTCGTACGACTTGTGCATATCGAACATATCGATCTGGCCAAGATCAGAAAAGATGATCTGGTTGTGGCCGCATTGCTGAAAAATCAGGATCCTGATTTATACAAGAGCCTGAAAAAAGCCGCCAAGTCAAAATAATCCTGGCAAAACAGTCGCCGCGGCCAAATGACCATTGATGCTGTCCTGTTGAATGTCATGTGGCGAAACCAAAGTGTGACTGCTACGGGTTGAGCTTGACGGCGAGTCCAAGCGCCTGGATTTTCGCATAAAACGCATCCATCCAAACCTGACTGACTTTTGTGAGCCGCGGTGCTTCCGGCTGCATGGATGGACGCGCGAGGCCATATAACAGTGTTCCTTTGAGCGGCACACCTTCTCGTAACAGTTCCTCCACAAATTTAAGATAAGCGTCGGATTCCGCGCTGGAAGGTGGTCTGCCATCGATTTGAAACACACAGGTTTGCAGCCAGGTAGGACATAAAGATGCGGACAGTTGCAGATTCTCACGCATCCGCTTCAGGCTCATTCGTGTATTGTTGATGCGCTGTCTTCCTTCGCGCGTGACGCTATCCAGCTTGAACCAGACTTCGCCATTAAGCTCCGCCATCCGGCGCAATCCCGCCTGCACGCCAGACCGGTCAATCAGGCTGCCATTGGTAATCAGCACCAATTTAAGATCCTTGGGCAAAACACACTCGCGCCTCATCCTTCCAATCAACTCGATCACCTGCTCAAATTCGCTTGCGCTGGTGGGTTCGCCGTTGCCGGACAAAGCAATGTCGTTGATGCGTCTTGAGTCCGATGGCACTTGTGCCAGCATGAAAGAACCATATTGGATTTCATGCAGAAATGCGCGTAACTCGTCTTCGAGCCGGGTCAGGTCAATCACCGGTGCCGTGCCGCGTTTGAGTTCCGGAACCTGGCAATAAACGCAACGCCAGTTGCAAGCGTTGTTGGGATTAAGATTGACGCCCACTGACACGCCTCCAGCGCGGCGCGACACCACCGGGTAGATGTAGGTCATCCCCGCACTGTCGCGGCTGTGATCCGCAATATTCAATAGTTTGGAGGTCTGCTCCAATGCTACAATCCTCGTAATGTTAATCACACGCAGGCTGGAATTCGATGCTGGCCATCGCATACCTTCCCACAATAGCAAATGCCGCCACTTGCACGGCCATCGTTACGCTATTGAAATTACCTTGTCAGGTGACATTATCACTGAGGCAGGCGTCGCCGAGCAAGGAATGGTGATGGATTATTCAGAAGTAAAACGTATAGCCAGCGCTGTACTGGTAGACAAATGGGATCACGCATTCCTGGTATATTCAGAAGACGTAGCGGTCAAGCAGTTTCTTCAATCTCTGGACGGGCACAAAACAGTGGTGCTGGACGTACCCCCCACAGCGGAAAATCTCGCAATCGCCGCATTCCGCATACTTGATACAGCCTATCAGGATAGCTACGGAAATCATCTCAAACTGGAGCAGGTGCGCTTGTTCGAAACCCCCAATTGCTGGGCGGATGCGATGCGAGGGCAAGTATTGGGTAGTTCGATCCTGTAGTCTGCCTGCAATCGACTTCTTTGGCACGACACCGGCTACACCTTGTTGACCTTCCGCAAGCACTTCTCCTTCCTGGCGTAATGGTTGATTTGCTTTATGCCTTCTTTTTGTTACCATGCAAAATGAAGAAAATTTACAGGTGAATCTTTTTACGAGTCATTCAAAATGAGGCTCTCCCATGTCAACTCAGCCCATTCCCGATTTTGAGCTTCCCTCCACCGGCGGCAAGGTATTCAGCCTATCCAAAGCATCCGGGAAAAACCTGGTGATTTATTTTTATCCCAAAGATGACACGCCAGGTTGTACCACTGAGGGCCAGCAGTTCCGTGACGCTTACAGCGAATTCGCCAAACTTGACTGTGACATTGTGGGCATCTCGCGCGACAACATTAAATCGCACGAGAACTTCAAGACAAAGATGGATTTTCCTTTCGAGCTTTTGAGCGACAGTGATGAAGCTGTCTGCAAATTGTTCGCTGTCATGAAGATGAAAAATATGTACGGCAAGCAGGTTCGTGGCATAGAGCGCAGTACTTTTGTGCTGGACGCGAAGGGAACGCTGCAGAGAGAATGGCGGGGAGTCAAGGTTCCCGGCCATGTTCAAGAAGTGCTTGAGTTCGTGAAAACCTTCCCCAGAGAGGAGTCATGAGCCCCAGAAAATCGGCTTCTCCCCTTACCACAGTCACCCGCTTGCGGGCTAACCCCAAGCTATTTGTACTCGACAGCAATGTTCTGATGCACGACCCCACCAGTCTGTTCCACTTCGAGGAACACGACATCTATATCCCCATGGTGACGCTCGAAGAACTCGACAACAACAAGAAAGGAATGTCGGAAGTGGCGCGTAACGCCCGTCAGACAAGCCGTTTCCTGGATGAGATCGTAAGCAGCGCGATAGCCGACATTGACGAGGGCATTTCGCTGGAATCGCATGGCAACAAGAATGCGACTGGGCGGTTGTTCCTTCAGACCCAGGCGATCAGTAGCGTTCTACCGGTGCGGCTGGCAAGTGGCAGTGCCGACAATCAGATCATCGGCGTGGTGAAATTTTTGCATGAGACCTGCCTCAACCGCGGCGTCGCGCTGGTTTCCAAAGACATTAACATGCGCATCAAGGCGCGTGCGCTCGGGCTGGCGGCGGAAGATTATTTTAACGATAAGGTGCTGGAAGACACTGATCTCCTCTATTCCGGCATTCAGGAACTACCGACGGATTTCTGGGACAGGCACGGCAAGGAAATGGAGTCATGGCAACAATCCGGGCACACGTTTTATCGCGTAAGCGGCCCGCTTTGCACCAATTTCCTGATCAATCAGTTTGTTTATCTGGAACACGACAAGCCATTCTACGCCCTGGTCAAGGAGCGTAGCGGCAAGACTGCGGTTCTGCAAACACTCAAGGACTACACGCACCAGAAAAACAACATCTGGGGCATCACGGCGCGCAACCGTGAGCAGAATTTTGCGCTCAATCTGCTGATGAACCCGGAAGTGGATTTTGTCACACTATTGGGGCAGGCCGGTACCGGAAAAACGTTGCTGACGCTGGCGGCTGGCCTGATGCAGACACTTGAGTACAAGGTTTACTCGGAAATCATCATGACCCGTGTCACTGTGCCAGTGGGTGAGGATATCGGCTTTCTACCCGGTACCGAAGAAGAAAAGATGACACCGTGGATGGGTGCGCTGGAAGACAATCTGGACGTGCTCAACAAGACCGACAACGACGCCGGCGAATGGGGGCGAGCCGCCACACGTGACCTGATTCGTTCACGTATCAAGATAAAATCACTCAATTTTATGCGTGGCCGCACTTTCATCAACAAGTTTCTGATAATCGATGAGGCGCAGAATCTCACGCCCAAACAGATGAAAACACTCATCACACGGGCCGGTCCCGCCACCAAGGTAGTCTGTCTGGGCAACATCGCACAAATAGACACGCCTTATTTGTCCGAGGGAAGTTCGGGGTTGACCTATGTGGTTGATCGTTTCAAGGGATGGGATCACAATGGACACGTGACGTTACAACGTGGAGAGCGGTCCAGATTGGCGGATTACGCGGCGGAAGTATTATAAGGCGGTATGCGACGCGCAAGACAGGCCATTGATAGGCAAGAAAATATTTTCCAGGCGTAACGAAGTATTGCGGCGAGGCACAGTAGGCAGGTAATTCGCGAAACAGATGCTCGCGAATCTGGATTTCTAGCCCGGATGTTTCATAAATTCGCGTGATGGTTGCGCAGGATTTTGTTTTGTAGGGGGATTTTGTGAAAGAGTGGCGTAGTTAGTCATACGCCCGACTGAACAAAATTTCCATACGAAACAAAAGACCAGCGAGGAAACGCGTCAATTTATGAAACATCCGGGTTAGTAATGCCCGGATTTGGCATAACTCTCAAATCTCGTATATTCGCCGAGGAAGGTGAGTTCAACTTTACCTATGGGACCATTACGCTGCTTACCGATAATGATTTCGGCGATCCCCTTGTCCTGCGTATCGGGGTTGTAGACTTCATCACGGTAGATAAACAGAATTAAATCCGCATCCTGCTCGATGGCGCCTGACTCACGCAAATCCGACATGACCGGGCGCTTGTTCGGGCGTTGCTCCAGGCTGCGATTCAATTGCGATAATGCGACTACGGGTACCTGCAGTTCTTTTGCCAGTGCTTTCAGAGAACGGGAGATTTCCGAAATCTCGGTGGCACGATTCTCGCCTTGGCCACTGGCGGACATTAGCTGTAAATAATCCACCACAATCAACCCCAGTCCACCCTGCTGACGGTAAAGCCGTCGTGCCCGCGCCCTGAGTTCCAATGCGTTCAAGGCAGCGCTTTCATCTATAAACAAGGGGGCGTCACTCAGCTTGCCCAAGGCATGGGTTAGCTTGGACCAGTCTTCGTCCTGCAAGCGGCCGGTACGTACCTTGTGCTGATCCAGCCGGCCCACCGAACCCAGCATCCGCATCGCGAGCTGTGCTCCCCCCATTTCCATACTGAATACGGCCACCGGCTTTTCCAGCTCCAACGCCACATGTTCAGCTATATTAAGCGAGAATGCGGTTTTACCCATGGATGGCCTGCCAGCGACAATGATCAAGTCACCGGGCTGAAAACCCGAGGTTTTCTGATCGAGATCATGGAAACCGGTAGCAATGCCTGTCACATCACTGGGATTGTCCTGATTGTAGAGCGTCTCGATACGCTCCACAACTTGCTTCAGGAGCGGCTGGATATCGACAAAGCCTTGCTTTCCCCGCGCCCCCGCCTCGGCTATTTCGAACACCCTGGCTTCGGCTTCATCCAGCAGATCCGCGGCGGACCGCCCCGCGGGATTATAGGATGATTCAGCAATCTCCGATCCGACTTGAGCCAGCCGGCGCATCACCGCCCGTTCCCGTACGATCTCCGCATAGCGGCGAATGTTGGCTGCGGATGGCGTATTTTGAACCATCACGCCAACATAGGCTAATCCGCCCACATTTTGCAGTTCCGCCGACAGTTCAAGTGACTCTGCGACGGTCACTACGTCCGCTGGTTTGCTGTGCTCGACCAGCTTGCAAATATGCCGGTAAATGAGACGGTGATCCTGCCGGTAAAAATCATCCTCGGTGATGACGTCAGCCACCTTATCCCAAGCATGATTGTCCAACATTAGCCCACCCAGTACAGACTGCTCCGCCTCAACCGAATGCGGTGGCATTTTGTAGGATTCAAGCGACTGGTCGTTGGTGGCTGCGGTGAGGAATTGAGCCATGGAATCCGGATGACGTTACAAGTATCTGAAAGATTCTACCACTCGCAGCCTGTCGGGCTTGAAGAATCGAAGCGAAAGAGTAGACTGGACGAGGA
This sequence comes from Nitrosospira sp., assembly GCA_039928555.1. GTDB lineage: Bacteria > Pseudomonadota > Gammaproteobacteria > Burkholderiales > Nitrosomonadaceae > Nitrosospira. Next base: position 9,393 of record JBDSSX010000169.1, read on the forward strand.
CAGAATTTGAAGACCAATAGTCATTCTATCGGTCGAAGAAGCGACGAAATATGGCCTGGCCAGACACTCTTGAACTGGTTTCCTTCAAGTCCGGCAGGCTGCAGGCATAGGCGGCACGGGAAAATAAAAAGGGCTGTCAACAGCCCCCTTTACTTACCCGGATGAAAACGCACTTACGCTCAGGAAGCAGTTTCACCCAGGACTGATACGACGATATGCGCCAATACGTCGCTATGCAACGCAATAGTCAACGGATAGTCGCCCACCTGCTTTAATGATCCTTGCGGCATACGTATCATTGACCGTTCAATTTCAAAACCCTGGGCCTTGAGCGCTTCCTCGATATCAGCGTTAGTGACCGAACCGAACAGCTTGCCATCCACTCCGGCTTTCTGGGTAATTTGCACCATTAATCCGTCCAGTTTTGCCGCATGGGCCTGAGCACCGGCCAGAATTTCCGCCTGCGTTTTTTCCAATTCGGCGCGTTTTGCATCAAACTCCGCAATGGCGGCCGGCGTCGCCCGCTTTGCCTTGCCTTGCGGGATCAGAAAATTCCGCGCATAACCATTTCTTACCTTGACAACATCACCCAACTGGCCGAGGTTAACAACTTTTTCCATCAGTATGATCTGCATGTTATCGCTCCTCAATGCAAATCAGTGTAAGGAAGCAGTGCGAGAAAACGCGCACGCTCAATGGCAATGCCCAACTGGCGCTGATAACGTGATTTGGTGCCAGTAATGCGGGCGGGAATGATTCTGCCATTTTCGTTGATGAAATCTTTCAATATTTCGATATCCTTATAGTCCACCGTCTGAATACCCTCTGCGGTGAAACGGCAGAACTTCCTGCGCTTGAACAAGGGGCGATTGGCCTTCTTGTCTTTCTCTTTGTCCTTGCTATCTTTACGTCTAGTAGTAAAACGAGCCATAATACTTTTTCCTGTTTCTCATTAAATGAGATCTACGTTGTTTACATGTAATACCAATTGCAAACTCATTCGGCTCTTTTTTGCCAAAAAACCGATCGACTTCACCTTGGTACCAAGTGCTATACCGGCAATGGTTTCAGCCATCTGCGCTAATGCAACCGCGGAAATTTCACATTCCACCTGGCGCGGCATACCCGCTTCGATTTGACGCGAGATGTGGCTGATCTTGAATTCCGTCACGGCCACTCCAGCTGGTGTGTAACGCAGACCACCTATTTCGATAATCTTGCCGCAAATTACAGTCTGGTTGCAATTCAATTAACTTGTCAGGCCTCACGTCACCAGAGTAGTTTCTCTGATGTCATCCGCCGCCGGGGTTGCTGACCTTGCCTTCTCTTCGCGCATCATCGGCGAAGCCGCAGTCACCGGACCATCCATTTTAATGGTTAGATGGCGTAGTATCGCATCGTTGAATTTGAACGCATGATCCAGCTCGTCACGAGTTTCCTGATCGCATTCAATATTCATCAGGACATAATGCGCCTTGTGAACCTTCTGAATCAAATAGGAAAGCTGACGGCGCCCCCAATCTTCCAGGCGATGAATCCGGCCGTTTTTTGCGGTTACTATGCCACGGTACCGCTCGATCATTGCGGGCACCTGCTCGCTCTGGTCGGGGTGGACAATGAAAATGATTTCGTAATGTCGCATGCAGTCTCCTTATGGGTGGAGCCCCCCGAGATGCGAACCCGGTGGGGCAAGGTTGAGAGGTCGGTACTATACTGAACCAGGACAAAAATATCAATCAGCAAAAGTATTTAACTCAGATAATCCATTAGGACACGAGATGATGGCGAGGCAGGTTGCGAGACAGTTTTGCCGGTTGGGAGAAGTCCATAGCCTGGTCTATGGACGCCGAGCCAGCGGCAAAAACGGC
>JBDSSX010000170.1:0-2414 GCA_039928555.1 Nitrosospira sp.
CCAGCCCGCAAAGCGCGTTCGGCATAAACGGCTTCGTCATGCATGGAGACCATGAGCACGGGCAATTCGGGAATCAGGATGTGTATGTTTTTTATCACCTCAAAACCAGAGAGGGTCTTGAGAGACGCATCCATCAAAACGATATCGGCATGATGTCCCGATTTGAGCGTGGCCAACGCTTCTTCGCCATCACCGGCCTCGGCAAGCACCTCCATATCCGGCTCAAGATTGATGAGCATCGCCATGCCATGCCGCAACATGGCATGGTCATCCACCAGCATTACTTGTGCTTTCGAGGTTGACATCCAGGGAACCCTAAATCATTCGCATTTCCAGCCGCACTTCCGTTCCGCCTTTGGGACACGACAGAAATTCCAGTGTCGCGCCGAGCTGTCGGGCGCGATAGTGCATAATTTTAATGCCCATCCCCGGTGTCGCCGCGGATTTTGTGTTAAAACTGGAAAAACCGCTGCCATTGTCGCATATCGAGAGGCAGAGCATTCCTTCCGCCAAAGCCAGCGAAATTGTCACATGTTGCGCGCCACCGTGGCGTATTGCATTGTTGACGGCCTCCTGCGCAATCCGGTAAAGGTTAAGCGCAAGATCCTTATCCTTGATAATGATTTCACCTTTGCATACAAAATCACAAGTAATTTTATAAGTAATTGCAATTCTCGATACAAATGCCTGTAGCGCAGCCATCAGGCCATTGGTCTCCAGTTCAAACGGAAGCAGCCCCTGCGCGATCTGTTTGCATTGCATCACGGCGACCTGCGCCTGTGTCGCAATGGAAGCGGCGATCGTTGCCGCATCCACACTTCCCGATGCGGATATTCTTTTCTCCAGCGCCTTGGCTTGATAACCAATCGCGGCAATCTGCTGCCCAAGATTGTCGTGCAATTCCTGTCCGATTGAACGCTGGTGTTCTTCCGCTATGGAAACCAGTCTCTGCTCCATACGTTTGCGCTCGAGCCACCTTTCCAGGTCGCTGGCGACGGCATCAATGAGCCTTTGCTCTTCTGGCACCAGAAATGGCTTGTCTTCGGGATAGAACACACGCAACTGGCCGCAGGGTTTGTTGTTGGCGTTAATCTTCGACTGCAACTCGTGGGTAAGGCCCTGACCATGATTCTCGGAGCTGAAGCGCCTGCCATCGAGTTCAATCATGGCGGTAGCTATTTCCGGGAATTGCATGGCGGGTATCAATTGCTCAAAAATGTGCTGGCAGACATTATCCATCGATAATTCCAGCCCCATGCCACGGCGAATTTCATAGAGACAGGTGATTTCCTTCAGACGCTCGCGCAGCGTCTCATCGATCTGTTTGCGCTCAAGCCACATTTCCAGATCGCTGGCGACGGCATCAATGAGCCTTTGTTCTTCCGGCACCAGAAATGGTTTGTCTTCGGGATAGAACACGCGTAATTGACCGCGGAATTCGTTGTGGGTGCTAATCTTCGATTGCAACTCGTGCGTAAGACCTTCGCCATGATTCTCGGAGCTGAAGCGCCTGCCATCGAGTTCGATCATGGCGGTGGCTATTTCCGGGAATTGCATGGCGGGTATCAGGTGTTCAAAGATCTGCGTGCAGATGCTGTCCACCGATAATTCCAGCCCCATGCCACGGCGAATCTCATAGAGACAGGTGATTTCCTTCAGACGTTCGCGCAGCGCCTGACCTGCGCTTGCAGGCTCTTTCGCCGCAGGACGGGGCGCGTCTGCGGGGCTTTTATTCTGGCTGGTCATTGGGGATCTTCATCGCTCGATCAATCTGATGTTTTCGCCCGTTCCGTGGTTGCAACCGCAATCATTTACCCCCGCGTCATTCACCAAAGCATCAACGCGAGAGTACCACATTGCCAAGTTTATCCTAAATCCGGCGGTTGGACGGGGTGGAGTGTATGGTTTTTGGGGTGCAGGGCAAGGCGCAACGACGCAGAATGGTTATTCCATTTCAAGAAGTTGCAACGCAGCCCTGTGCCGCAAAAACCGTGCAATCCGGCCTGTAGCGAACTCACTATAAAGGTGAAGGTCACGTGAGACAAAAAGTCTTTGTGGATCATGACGCTAATCATTATAAATGAGCGGTCAACTGCCGAATTTAGGTTATATTAGTTATTCACTTTGAGCGAACTCATCACTTCTCGCAAAGAATTCCTCCACTTCCAACAACTCACGCGTACGCTTCATCGGCGGCAGGCTTTGCCAGATTCTCTTGCCGTAGGCTTTGGTGATGAGGCGTGGATCACAGATCATCAGTACGCCACGGTCGGTCTCATCGCGAATTAGCCGTCCCGCTCCCTGCTTCAGGTTAATGACGGCGCGCGGCAGCTGGTATTCCATGAAGGCGTTACGACCCTCCTTGTTGATTTTCTCGATGCGCGCCGAGAGCACCGGGTCGTCGGGGGGCGCGA
>JBDSSX010000171.1:0-3955 GCA_039928555.1 Nitrosospira sp.
CCCTATGCCAATGGCGACATACACATCGGCCATGCGGTCAATAAAATCCTCAAGGATATTATCGTCAAAGCCAAAACACTGGCAGGCTTCGATGCCCCTTATGTACCCGGCTGGGATTGTCACGGGCTGCCGATCGAGCACCAGATTGAGAAAAAACACGGTAAAAACCTGCCCGCGGATAAAGTACGCGCACTGTGCCGCGCTTTTGCGCAAGAGCAGGTAACGCGGCAGAAAGCGGATTTTATCCGGCTCGGCGTGCTGGGCGATTGGGATAATCCTTATCTCACCATGAATTACCGCACCGAAGCGGGCATTATCCGCGCGTTGGGGAAGATTCAAAAAAGCGGGTTTCTCTACCAGGGCCAGAAGCCCGTCAACTGGTGCATCGATTGCGGCTCCGCGCTGGCGGAGGCGGAAGTCGAATATGAAGACAAGGCGTCGCCAGCGATAGATGTCGGCTTCGAGGTCGTTGGTTCCCAAGCTCAAAATGCCGGAAATCCTCCCCGACATCCGCTAGCTGCGGCTTTTGGCATATCCATACCTGAGAACGCCAAGGTATACGCAGTCATATGGACTACCACGCCATGGACGCTGCCGGCCAATCAGGCGGTATCGGTACATCCCGATTTCGATTATGCGCTGGTGGAAACGCCTCGCGGATTGCTCATACTGGCTGCCGATCTGGCGCAAGCGTGCCTTGAACGCTATGGGCTGCACGGCGAAACGCTCGCGACGTGTAAAGGCGCGGCGCTGGAAGGCACCCCGTTGAATCATCCCTTCAACGGGCAGGAGGTACCTATTATTTGTGGCGGGCATGTAACCCTCGAAGCTGGGACAGGCCTGGTGCACACGGCGCCAGCGCATGGGCTGGACGATTATTTTATCGGCCAGAAGTACGACCTTTCAAATGATAGCCCGGTGGATGACGATGGCAAATTCATCCCCGCCACACCGGTCGTTGGCGGATTATTTGTATGGAAAGCCAACGATGTGGTGATCGACACACTCAGGGCTAGCGAGCACCTGCTGCATATGGAAAAGATCCAGCATAGCTACCCGCACTGCTGGCGCCACAAGACCCCGATCATTTTCCGGTCCACGCCACAGTGGTTCATTGGTATGAGCCAGGAAAATTGGGCGGGTAGTTCTCCTCAGGAAAAAACACTGCGGGAACTCGCTTTGGATGCCGTAGAAGCCACTCAATTTTACCCCGTATGGGGTAAGGCCCGCCTGGAAGCGATGATCAAGAACCGGCCCGACTGGTGCGTATCGCGCCAACGGGACTGGGGCGTGCCCATGGCATTTTTTGTACACAAGGAGACGGGGGCTTTGCATCCCCGTACCGAAGAATTGCTGGAACAGGTAGCGAAGCGTGTTGAACAACACGGGATAGAGGCATGGTTCAGCCTGGAGGCGGCGGAGTTGCTGGGTGAAGAAGCGCAAGACTACAGGAAGCTCCCGGATACGCTGGATGTGTGGTTCGATTCCGGGACCACGCATGATACGGTTCTGAAGCCAGATGCCCAGCTCAGGTACCCGGCCGACCTTTATCTGGAAGGCTCCGACCAGCATCGCGGGTGGTTCCAGTCCTCACTTCTGACCGGTTGCGTGATTGATGGGCGCGCACCTTATGACGCATTGCTCACTCACGGTTTCGTGGTGGACGGTCATGGTCACAAGATGAGCAAATCCAAAGGGAATGTCATTGCACCGCAAAAGGTGATGGATACCTCGGGGGCGGATATTCTGCGGCTATGGGTGGCGTCGACCGATTATTCCGGCGAGCTTTCCATTTCCGATGAAATCCTGAAGCGAGTAGTGGAGAGTTATCGGCGTATCCGCAATACGCTGCGTTTTCTTCTCGCCAATCTAGCTGATTTCGATCCAGCCGTCGATGTCGTGGCGGTAGAGGAATGGCTGGAAATTGACCGCTACATGCTGGCGTTCACCAAGGCGCTTCAGGATGAACTGACACAGTGTTATCAGCGCTACGAATTTCACCTGGCGATGCACCGGCTGCATAATTTCTGTTCCGAGGATCTGGGCGGTTTCTATCTGGATATTCTCAAGGACCGGCTATATACCGCTGCCGCCAAGGGTATCCCGCGCCGCTCGGCGCAAAGTGCCCTGCATCACATTGCTCATGGTCTGGTGCGCTTGTTTGCGCCTATCCTCAGTTTTACCGCTGAAGAGGTATGGGAGCATTTGACAGGCAATGCCGCCGACAGTGTCCTGCTGCATACCTGGCACGAGTTTCCATCGCAGCCGGACGAAACGGCATTGATAGGACGCTGGGCCCGGCTTCGCGAACTGCGCTCGCTGGTGCAAAGGCAGTTGGAGGAATCACGTGGCCAGGGAAAAATCGGTTCATCGCTCGCCGCCGCGGTGGAAATTCGCGCCGGGAAGGAAGATTTCCTGCTGCTTGATTCTTTGGACGACGATCTGCGACTGGTAATTGTCACCTCCGAGGCACGCGTGTTGCGCTCGGATGATCTTGAGAAGGCGGAAGTTTCTGTAACTCCCTGCGCTCATCCGAAATGCGAACGTTGCTGGCATTATCGCCAGGATGTGGGCATTAATGCCGATCATCCCACGATCTGCGGCCGTTGCGTATCCAATCTTTTTGGTTCGGGCGAGGTCCGGCGATATGCCTGAATTTACGGCGAGCGCGGAGGCGCTGCGGATACGATGAAACTTCAAGTCAGCCTGATCCTGGCATTGGTCGTGCTGGTGCTGGATTTCGCCACCAAACGCTGGGTGGAATCCGCATTGTTTCACGGCGAGCAAATTCCGCTGACCAGTTTTTTCAACCTGGTGCTGACCTATAACGCCGGTGCGGCGTTCAGCTTTCTGAGCGACGCCGCCGGTTGGCAACGCTGGTTTTTTAGCGCGATAGCGGGAGGGGCTTCGATACTGATTGTTTATCTGCTACGCAAGCATGCGGCGGAAAAACTATTTTGTGTTGCGCTGAGTCTGATACTGGGTGGGGCGCTGGGTAACTTGTGGGATCGCATCAGCCTAGGTCACGTCGTGGATTTTCTGGACTTCCATGCCGCCGGCTACCACTGGCCCGCGTTTAATGTGGCGGATTCAGCGATTTTTATCGGGGCTATGTTACTGATAGTTGATGGTTTCCGGCGTAAAGAATAGAGCAAAAAGAATTGGACACTAACCCGGATATTTCTAGACGGAACCGGAATCACGGTTCTTTCCGGGCTGCCATAGCACATCTTCCACACCTTGCTGACGATTCAAAACCCGGCATAGCACAAACAGAAAGTCTGACAGGCGGTTGAGGTACTCGATGTGGAACGGCGTCACCGCTTCGCTTCGAGCCATCCTGACCACGCATCGCTCTGCTCGGCGGCATACTGCACGCGCGACGTGACAGAGAGCAGCCGAGCGTGCTCCGCCAGGAAGTATGAATTCCTTCAGTGCGGGTAGTGTGACGTTATATTCGTCGAGCTGTTTTTCCAGCCGGCTGACTTGCGCTTCACTCATGCTGACCCGTCCGGGAATGCTCAAATCTCCCCCCAGGTCGAACAAGTCATGCTGGATATTTTCCAGTTTGATGCGTATCCCTTCTTCAAGGCTTTCTGCAAGCAGCACACCGATGCAGCTGTTAAGCTCATCCACCGTGCCGATAGCCTCGATGCGTAAGCTCTCTTTGGGAGATCGCGTGCCATCGCCCAGACCGGTGGTACCATCATCGCCCGTGCGAGTGTAGATCTTGGTTAGCCGTTTACCCATTTTTCCGAGCTGGATGTCATGTTATTGAGATGAGTATGGGCCAGTAAATAGACGCTATGTACCCACTTCGCCCCTGTCACTCTTCCTGCTTGGGTTTAGCTGGAACTGGCGGCAGGAATAGCGCAGGCAGGGGTTTACTTTGTTGTCCCCGACGGAGATGGTCGGGCCGCTGGTCGCCGGCGAATGGTGATGCCGTCAGGTTGGT
>JBDSSX010000172.1:0-3228 GCA_039928555.1 Nitrosospira sp.
TTACCACGGCAACGGGAGGGCAGGGCGGTGCGGCCTATAACACGGGAAATAGCCAGACCATGAACTTGGGCGTGCATAGTGGGCGCAACAACCCGAATATTGGACTCGGGCTCATGGTGCCTACCGCCCCGTGCCGCGACACCTATTCGTTGGGCGGTTCCGCCGCCGGGGTCGGTGGCGGCGTTGCCTGGTCGAAAGCCGACCGTGAGTGCCGCTGGCAGGATATCGGCGCGGCATTTATCCGGGCCGGGTTTATCGAGGACGGACTCGCCATGTGGTGCGCGATAGAGGGCGTGGAGGATATCGCACCGACCTGCAGGCGATTGAAAGCCGCAAAACAAGTAGTGCGGGATTCCGCCGAAACATCGAATGATATATCCAGCCAGGGAGAGTGGCAGGGATGGTGAAAGCGACGATGCATAAAACCAGCATGGGTTACGACAAATCGCCAGGTCTTGAGCGTTGGGAGTATGGAAATCCGGAGTATGTCGTTGCGCGCAGGCAATCGCAATCGTGCCACGGCTGCCGGCACGAAGAAACGATCCACATGATTTCACAATCCATCAAGTATTGCGGAAAAGGTCGCAAACACGGCATGCGTTGCCTGTCATATCAACACAAGGAGCATGACAAATGAAATTCAGCAGTCCGGAGCGCGCCCTGAGATGGGCCTATGAAACCAGTAACAGGCCAATTGTGAAAATATCGTCCGTCAATGACATGCGCGAAGCCAATAGGGCAGGGGGGATGACGGGAAATGGCGAACTGACGGTGCATGACCGCCATGCTCAGGCGGCGCTGATACTCAGCTTATGCGAGCGCATATTGCCTTCCGTGCATATGGCCTACGTACGAGTTCAGTTCGGAAGGGAAGCGAGCGGGTTCGAGTTACTGACGCACCATTTGGCGGCGAACTTCGGCACGGGGTTGCACAGCCGCCGAAGCATCGAGCAGATCATCCGCGCCTACTGCGGAGAAAAAATAGGGTTGCGCGAGATACGTAAATCCATGTCGTGCGGCATGCTCAAGGCGGTGTCCTACCGCAATCAGGCTTATGACACGCTGGATGTCATTCACGCCCAGGCAATGGATAGATTAGGCATGGAAATGGAGAATCGAGGATTGTTGCGAAATGCGTCTTCGGGTCTGGTTTCATAAAGACCATCCGAGATACAAGTTAACGGGTTATAGCATCAGCTTGGCAAAGGCTCCATTTTTAGCGACGGATCCGCCGGGAGCCTGGCTTTTCCGATCCGGTAAGCGGTCTGGTTTGCTCAGCGACTCCTGGATCTGTTGGGCATCTTCAAGATGCAAGGAAAACGGTGCAAACAGCTTGTACAGCAGGACCTTCAGTTCCTCGTTGCTGGCGTTAGGCATCAACCGGTTGTCAATTGTGTCGAGCACGTGCTGGTAAAGGATGATTTTCTGATCGATGTAAGCTTTGTCGAATTCCTGTCCGCGTAGCGCCTGTAGCCTGGCAAGATCCGTTTCACTGTCGGCTTTCAGGCTTTGGCTGATTGGGTTGTCCTGGAGTTCCACCTTAAGTTTCGTCACCAGTTCGATGGCTGACTGGCTCACCTCTGTATGCTCACCCACCATCCGTTCCGCGTAGGCTTTGATTTCTTCGTTGGATGATTTGGACTGCGCGAGCCTGCCAGCCTCGATAGCAATGCCGCTTGCGGTAACGACAACATCCGCGATGTGCGCATCGTGAATATCACGCATTTCCGCAAAGGCTGAGAATGCCGGAGCCATCAGCCCGGCCAACAGAATAATCAGTTTCTTCATGCAAAATCTCCTAATAACTGCCCGATGAGCCTGCTTTGCTACTTAAATATGGGTATTGGCTTGATTAATGGCGTAGTTTTACATAAAGCTCTTCCGTTGGGCAACCCTCATGGTCGTGGGGGAATCTCTAAATAAGTTTTGGGTGAGAATCGCGTCGCTGGAAAAATCAGGAGGGCCACAAGGCGCAATGCTTTGGCCTACGGCAAGTTTCGACCAGGCTGGTTGCATTTTACCGCTAAAGATGCTACTCCTTTGTTTTTAATCTCTTTGGGCCAAATTTCCCGCCGCTTGCGGCGTTGTGAGTGAGACCCGCTTTTATGGATGAGACGAGGCGATCTTCAATGCTTACGCCAGCGGTGGTTACAGTTTGAAAGAGATCGGGGATCATTTTAGATTGCATTACTCCCGGGTGAATCGCATTGTGAAACAGCAACGATTGGCAAAGAACAAGACTTGACCACATATTTTCACTACATCCGTTGGCTGGTGGTTCGCTCTTCATCGCAGATGCTCAACCCTTTTTTTCGTCAAGCGACCCGCTCGCTCCGGCCTGCGGCCTGCGCCGGCCGTTCATGACAAACGTTGACGCCGCGTTCGACACATTGCAGTTCAAGCGCTGCAGGAGGATTTTATGAGCCCGAACAAAATGACCGTACAGAAGTATATGGATGGCTTTAATAAGAGCGATCATGAGCAAATTCTGTCCTGCCTAGCTGACGATATTGAGTGGCTTATGCCCGGCGCATTTCATTTGGAAGGGAAAGACGCCTTTGACAAAGAAATTGAGAATGATGCGTTCACAGGTAGTCCAATCATAAAGATTACACGCATGACCGAGGAAAATAACGTTGGGATCGCAGAAGGTACGGTTCGGGCCGCGCGAAGAGACGGTGGCTTACTTAATGCGATATTCTGTGATGCTTTTTGAAATGGAAAACACAAAAATAAAACGTTTGATCACTTATCTGGCTGAACTCAAAGATCAGGCGTCCGGCAGCAACGACAGCGGTGTCTAATAATTCATTCAAGCCGAAGCCGCTTTGTGCCTCGGCTTAATTGAGGGTTTTGGCGGTCTGGCTACTTCCACATACAGTCATTCTGCGATGTTAGTGTGAGGCACCGCCCCACGCCATGCGCCGGTTTCGCTCATACGCTCCTCGAGGAATTTCTTGAAATCCTCCAGATCTCCCCGGGCCTCTATCTCCACGGCACCTACCGCATCGCCGGCCTTTTCGATGAAGCCTTTAGGTGCGTACTCCATTTGCAGCATGATCCGCGTTGTTGAATCGGAAATCTTATGGAAGGTCACGACACCGGCATTTTGAGCGCCGCTCGTGCTGCGCCAGGCAATTCGCTTGTCCGGAATTTGCTCAGTAATTTCCGCATCCCATTCTTCCTCTTTGCCCGCTACCTCGGCGCACCAGTGTAAATGGGTGTCGT
>JBDSSX010000173.1:0-11135 GCA_039928555.1 Nitrosospira sp.
ATGAAGCTAAATAACTCCGGCGATATTTAAGCGGAAATTCTCTTCTAATGTTTTCCCTAATTTCGGAATTAAATCCTGAGCAACTTGAAGCCGTTATCCTGCCACATCAGTCAGCGCTGGTGCTGGCAGGCGCAGGCAGCGGCAAGACGCGGGTACTCACTACCCGTATTGCGTATTTAATCCAGTCTGGTCAAGTCAGTCCTCACGGCATACTGGCTGTCACTTTCACTAATAAGGCAGCGAAGGAAATGCTTTCCCGCATCGCTTCCATGCTGCCGATCGATACGCGTGGCATGTGGGTAGGCACCTTCCACGGCCTGTGCAACCGCATGCTGCGCGCCCACCATCAGGATGCCGGGCTGCCACAGGCTTTTCAGATTCTAGATTCCGCCGATCAATTGGCGGTGATCAAGCGTTTACTGAAGGCTCTCGGCGCGGACGACGAAAAATTTCCCCCACGCCAAGTGCAATGGTTCATCAATAACGCCAAGGAGGAGGGGCTCAGAGCGGCGCAGGTCGAAATTTACGATGATTTCGCACGCAAGATGGTTGAGTTTTATCTATTTTACGAGCAGCAGTGCAATAAGGAAGGCGTGGTGGATTTCGCTGAACTGCTGTTTCGCAGTTATGAGTTGCTGACGCGCAACGAACATCTGCGCGAGCACTATCGTGGCCGCTTCGATCATATTCTTGTGGACGAATTTCAGGATACCAATCGCTTGCAGTACAAATGGCTGAAGCTACTCGCGGGCAATCGGGCCGCGGTATTCGCGGTTGGCGATGATGATCAGAGCATTTATGCATTCCGTGGGGCGAACACCGGTAATATGAAAGATTTCGAGAGAGACTTCCGCATCTCTAAAATCATCAAGCTGGAGCAGAATTATCGCTCGCACGGCAACATTCTGGACGCGGCCAACACGCTGATACGCAACAATAATGGCCGGCTCGGCAAAAATCTCTGGACTTCGGAAGGCCACGGCGAACCGATACGCGTGTATAACGCGCCGACCGATTTTGATGAAGCTTCTTTCATCGTGGACGAAGTGAAATCGCTACGCGCGGAAGGCGTGGCGCTGTCTCAGATAGCGTTGCTTTACCGTTCCAACGCGCAATCACGCGTGCTGGAGCACGCCTTGTTCAATGCTTCACTGGCTTATCGGGTATACGGCGGCATGCGTTTCTTCGAACGTCAGGAGATCAAGCATGCCCTGGCATATCTGCGGCTGATAGCGAATCCCGAGGACGATAACGCATTGCTCAGGATCATTAACTTTCCCGCACGCGGCATCGGCATGCGCAGCCTGGAACAACTGCAGGACGAGGCCAAGCGGCAGGGAGGCAGTTTGTGGGCGGCAATGCGACAGCGGTACAGAGGTGATGCGGCTTTCGTCCCGAATTCGGGAGATCTGACCGCGGCCGGGCTTGAGAGTAATCAGTGGCCGGACAAGCCAAAGAAAGGGGTCGAGGGTTTTGCGGTGCTGATCGAGTCGATGCGTCAGGTTTGCGAAAAGCTGCCGTTGCCGGAAGCCGTCGAACACATGCTGGAGCATAGCGGACTGACGGCACATTATCGCACTGAACGCGAGGGGGCGGACCGCCTGGAGAACCTGAACGAATTGATCAACGCCGCCACCGGCTTCGTGCACGAAGCCGAGGATGACAGTCTCACGGCATTTCTGAGCCACGCATCGCTGGAAGCGGGCGAACATCAGGCCGGTGGCGGTCAGGACGCGTTGCAGTTGATGACAGTGCATTCGGCCAAGGGATTGGAATTTCACAGCGTATTTCTGAGTGGATTGGAAGAAGGTTTATTTCCCCACGATAACAGTCGCAACGAAGCCGGGGGCGTGGAAGAGGAGCGGCGTTTAATGTATGTAGCGTTGACCCGGGCACGGCGGCGGTTGTATCTGAGTTTCGCTCAAAGCCGCATGTTGCATGGCCAGACCCGCTATAACATCCCCTCTCGTTTCCTGCACGAAATTCCGGATAGCTTGCTCAAGTGGCTCCAGCCGGTGCAGAAGACAGCGATCAGGAATGAGGAATGGGGCACCAGGAGGCAAGGATCAGGCCGGGCAATCCAGGAGCCGGGTTATGGCGCTCAAGCACGCGCATCGAATATCCGGGATTCGGCGGCATCGCAATGGCGGATAGGACAGAATGTGATCCACGCCAGGTTTGGTGCGGGGGTGATAGTCAATTGCGAGGGTCACGGCGCGGATGCCCGCGTTGAAGTCAGATTCGGCCGTACCGGTACGAAGTGGTTATTGCTGGAATATGCCAAGCTGACCCCTGCCTGATGGCAAAAATTCACAGGCTCAAGCTGATACGGCTGTGTCCGCAAAGATATCCCTGTAGCTTGCGTAAATAGAGGCAAACAGGGTCGGTACCAGTATGAACAATCCCAGACCATAGGGCATCGCGGCGAGTATCGTCAGCGCCACCAGTGTAATGCCATAAATCTGGAACGCTATAATGTTCTTCAGGCAGGCAAAAAAACTTAGCCGCATTGCATCCACCGCGGCCATGCCGTTGAATATCACCAGCAAAGGTGCGAACCAGGTAGCCATCATCAGCGGGATGGATAGCGATAGCCCGACCAGCGAGGCGGTCAACATATCGCCGGAGACATTTTTCAGCTCATTCTCGTCGACCCGTTTTCCGTCTATCAATAGATCCATCAGTACATCACCTCCAACCAGCATGAACACTCCAAGAATCAGCACCTGTCCTACCAGATAAATTCCTCCTATCGTGATCAACGGACCAGGGGTATTCCTGAAACCCGCAAGCAAGTGAGCAATCTCCAGTTTTTCGCCTTGTTCCAGGGCTCTGCATCCTATCATCAGTCCCGCTAAAAATACCGGTGAAAGGAGGGTGAAAATGAACTGTCCCGCCATTGGAATAAGCGACAAGGTGGCGGCGATAAGAAGCAGAGTGGCGCATAGTAGAATCCACATCAATGGAATCTGGCGGAATATAAAGAAGCCGGTCACAATCCATTGCCACCCTTGTTTTGCATCGACTTGCCTGACTTCCATTTTCTGAATCTCCGGTAGAGTAGCGACTGCTATCCAGTCCTGGCGTGCAGTTTCAGCTCACACCCAAACTTGTGCCAGTCTTGAGTGGAATGCCGCATGGTTCTTCAATATGCGCAAAAAGTGAACGGGGTTCTTGGCATGAGTGAGTTCTCCCATGCGCGGCAAGTGATAATCATGCAGCCGCGATAACCAGAAGCGCAGGGCCCCGGCCCGCAGCATTACCGGCCAGGCGCCGTGTTCGATAGCGGTAAGCGGACGGGTGCGGTGATAGGCTTCGAGTAGAGACAACATGCGCTTCACATCCAGCTCGCCATCTTCATTCAGACACCAGTCATTGGCCGTAATGGCGAGATCGTACAGCAACACATCGTTGCAGGCGAAATAGAAATCGATCACCCCGCCTATCGCATCGTCAGCGAATAGTACGTTGTCACGAAACAGGTCCGCATGAATCACACCACGCGGCAGATTTTCGAAACGATACAACGACTGAAAATGCAATTCCTCCTTGAGAATCGCTATTTCCTCCACCGTAAGAAATGGTATGACATAGGGTGCCGTGGCTTTACACCATTTGGGACCCCGCGGATTCTCCATTTTTTCGGGGTAGGACAGACCGGACAAATGCATGCTCGCCAGGAGCGCACCAACTTCGGCGCAATGTGCGAGCGTGGGATGCTCCTGCGATTTGCCGGGCAGGCAAGTAACGATGCTTGCCGGTTTATCGTTAAGCTCGCCAAGAAATCGCTTGCCGAGATTGGCTACCGGACAGGGGCAAGGAATGCCGTGTCGCGACAAATATGCCATCAGGTTCAGGTAGTAGGGCAAATCGGACGAGGTTAACTTTTCAAACAGAGTGAGAACATATTTACCCTGACTGGTAGTGACGAAATAATTCGTATTTTCGATGCCGGAGGAGATGCCTTGCAGATTAATCAGCGTGCCTAGCGAATAGTTTTTCAGCCATGCGGAAAGCTGATGTTGAGTGACGGTAGTGAAGACAGACATGAGCGAGAGAAAAAGGGGAAGAAGAAGAAGTATAAACCGGCGCGATCTTCTTGTTCTTTACGGATATTTTAACCTAAATCCGGTGGCTGACCGCTCATTTATCAATTGATCACCATGATTCGCAAAGATTTTTTTCGCAACTTTATCTCCTTTTCCGGTACGTTTGCCGGACGGTGGATTGTACCGTTCTTGCGACACATGGCTGTGCTGCTCGCAATGCCTTGAAATGGCGCCCGGAGCGCCGCACGAGCCCCTCCGCAAAGTGCGGATCAAGCAGCGTGAGGGAGAGGGCCACGACCGCGTTCATATCCATCGAGGGGCCCATATCCCACTGCGGGTCGCATCATTCCGTGCCGTTGTGCCTTGCCCCGCACCCGAAAGATCCCGCCTCTCGCCTTTCCGCCCAACCGCCGGATTCAGGTTTAGAACTGGCGTATTATCCACATTGGAGGCCGGATATTCTGATCGAGACCTCCGGAACCGCCGGCGGAAAAGGTCCCGTCTCCCTGGTTGTCAATCAGGTAATATGGCAGGCCAATGCGAGGGGTCACTTTGATCATGTAGAGACGCCCATTGATACGGTATTCTTCGATCTTATCCTCTCCGCGCTTGGTAATGGTAACTTGTGGCTCAAGCGCGGCATCATCCTGATCAGCACCGGGCGAAGGCAAGGGTATTTCCGGTGGTTCCGGCACCTCTGGTATGGGCCGCAAGTCTTTGGGCTTGTTGGGTTTGGACTGCGCCGCTGCTGGCAGTACGGCGCTCAATAACAAGACAAGAATTATTAGACGCATGGCTGCTCCTGGCAGGGTCAACGCACTCATTCTATCTGAAATGACACGGGTTTTACAGATTGAGTTGAACTTCCCGTTCCGCTGCGGAAGGCTCGAAGCCGCTAGTTTCATAATACTGGAAGATTGCCTTGACTACTTCGTGGGGTTCATCGATCACCTGTATCAAGTCCATATCCTCCGGGGCGATCATGCCCTCGGCGATGAGTGTTTGCCGCAGCCAGTCGAGCATGCCGCGCCAAAAGTCTGAGCAAACCAGGATAATCGGCATTTTCCGGGTCTTGCCGGTCTGAACCAGCGTGAGCGCCTCCATCAGTTCGTCCAGCGTGCCGAATCCGCCCGGTAACACGACGTAAGCGGTGGCGAACTTCACGAACATGTACTTGCGTGCAAAAAAATGGCGGAACGTCTGGCTGACGTCCTGGTAAATATTGCGATGCTGTTCGTGAGGGAGTTGGATATTCAGGCCGATACTTGGTGATGTACCAAAATAAGCGCCCTTGTTGGCCGCTTCCATAATACCTGGACCGCCACCGGAAATTACGGAAAAGCCGGCATCGGATAATTGCCGCGCGATCTGCTCGGTTAATTTATAGTTGGGATGATCGGGAAGCGTACGCGCACTCCCGAAAATACTGACCGCGGGCCGAATCGAATTCAAGCGTTCCGTACCTTCGACAAATTCTGCCATAATGCCGAACACGCGCCACGATTCCCTCGCCGACCAGGTTTTTTCCCGAAAATCATTTGTCATGGTACGGGCTAATTTGTCTTGCGTGCTCATTGAAAACCTTTGGAAGTTAAATGAAAACATTGCTGCTGGTTGATGGCTCATCCTACCTGTATCGCGCTTTCCATGCGCTGCCGGATTTACGCAACCGCAACAACGAACCGACCGGTGCGATTTATGGCGTTCTCAACATGCTGCGCCGTTTGCACAAGGATTACCAGGCTCATTATACCGCGTGCGTATTTGATGCAAAAGGCAAGACTTTCCGCGATGACCTCTATGCGGAATATAAATCGCACCGCCCCCCCATGCCGGACGATCTAGCGGCGCAGATCGCGCCGCTGCATGAGTGCATAGGCGCCATGGGTTGGCCAATGCTGATCGTGGAGGGGGTAGAGGCGGATGATGTGATTGGTACGCTGGCGAAACAAGCCGGGCGCGAGAACATACGTTGTGTAATTTCCACCGGCGATAAGGACATTGCGCAACTGGTGAATCCACAAGTGACGCTGATCAATACCATGAGCAATGAAACGCTCGATGAAGCGGCCGTGCTTGCCAAGTTTGGCGTGACGCCAGCGCGCATGCTCGATTATCTGGCATTGGTGGGTGACACGGTGGACAACATTCCGGGCGTGGAAAAGGTCGGTCCTAAAACTGCGGTAAAATGGCTCACACAATATGGCACGTTGGACAATCTTATCACTCATGCCAATGAAATCGGCGGCGTGGTTGGGGAAAATTTGCGTGGGGCGCTTGATTGGTTGAGTCGATCGCGCGAATTACTGGCTATCAAGTGTGATGTGGCATTGCCTGCCGGTTTACACGATCTTGGGCCGCAGCCGCGGGATACCGCAAAACTGGCAGAGCTGTATGAGCGGCTGGATTTTAAAACCTGGCTGTGGGAATTGCGGCAGGAGGCGGGTTCAGGGGGTGCAAGGGCGATTGGCAATGCGCCCTCAGCCACCGGGTATCAGATAGCGGATACGGATCGGCAATCTTCGGATACGGTGCCGGCGGACTACCGGACCATTTTCACGCAACCCCAACTGGATGAATGGATCGCACGTATTCATGCCGCGCCGCTGGTTTCGCTGGATACGGAAACCACCGGACTGGATCCGATGCAGTCGCAACTCGTCGGAATTTCGTTTTCCATTGCGCCCCATCAGGCGGCTTACCTGCCGCTGATGCACCGCTATGCGGGTGCCCCGCCGCAACTGGCGGTCGATCTCGTGCTCGATAAGCTCAGATCCTGGCTGGAAGACCCCGCCAAACCTAAATTGGGGCAAAACCTGAAATATGACAAACATATTTTTTCCAATCATGGTATCAAGTTGAATGGTATCGTTCATGACACGCTATTGCAGTCCTATGTGCTGGAATCCCACCGTCCACACGATATGGATAACCTTGCGCTGCGGCACCTTGGGGCCAAAACCACTGGCTATGATGAGATCACCGGCAAGGGGGCCGGACGGATAGGTTTTGATCAGGTGGATATCGAACGCGCGGCGCACTATGCGGCGGAGGACGCCGATATCACGCTTCAACTGCATCAACACCTGTATCCCGAAATAGCGGGGGACATAAAGCTCGATTATATCTATCGGGCGCTCGAAATGCCGGTACTGAACATACTGTTCGAAATGGAGCGTAACGGCGTATTGCTGGACTTAAAGTTGCTGGAAACCCAAAGCCGCGAGCTGGGCGAGAAAATGCTGGCATTGGAAGGCCGGGCATACGCGATCGCCGGGCAGCCATTTAATTTGAATTCACCCAGGCAAATTCAGGAGATACTGTTCAACCAACTCAAGCTTCCCGTCATCAAGAAAACGCCGGGTGGCACACCGTCCACCGACGAAGACGTGCTGCAACAGCTCGCGCTGGATTATCCCCTGGCAAAAATCCTGCTCGATTACCGCGGTCTTGCCAAGCTTAAATCCACTTACACGGATAAGCTGCCACGCATGGTGGATGCCGTCACCGGACGCGTGCACACCAATTACGCGCAGGCGGTAGCAGTGACTGGGCGGCTCGCCAGCAATGAGCCCAACCTGCAAAACATTCCGGTGCGCACCGCCGAAGGCCGCCGTATCCGCGAAGCATTTATCGCATCACCGGGACATCGCATCATCTCCGCGGATTATTCGCAGATCGAGCTCCGCATTATGGCGCACATATCGCAGGACGTGGGATTGCTCAAAGCATTCGCCGCGGGCGAGGACATACATCGCGCCACTGCCGCGGAAGTATTTGGTGTCGCGCTGGAAGCGGTGAATAATGAGCAGCGCCGCTACGCAAAAATCATCAACTTCGGGCTGATTTACGGTATGTCCGAATTCGGCCTCGCCTCGCAACTTAGCATTGAACGCTCCGCCGCCCGTGCGTACATGGACCGGTACTTTGCCCGCTATCCAGGGGTCGCGAATTACATGCAGTGCACCAGGGAAAACGCCAGAAAAACCGGTTACGTCGAAACCGTATTCGGACGCAGACTGTGGCTGCCGGAGATTAATAGTTCTAACGGCAATCGTAGACAAGGAGCGGAACGCGCCGCAATCAATGCGCCCATGCAAGGGACCGCGGCTGATATCATCAAGCTGGCCATGATCGCAGTGCACGGCTGGTTGGCCAAAGCAAATTTGTGTAGCAAACTGATCATGCAAGTCCATGACGAGCTGGTACTGGAAGTGCCGGATGACGAAACCAAAACGGTAAAAGATGAGTTGCCGCGGCTAATGGGCGGTGCGGCGAAACTCGACGTGCCACTGCTGGTGGAGGTGGGTGTGGGCCCGAATTGGGAGCAAGCACACTGAGGAACCATTCAACAAATCTTCCGTGGACTTCCGTGGAGCGCGGCTTCTCCCGATAGCAATGTTTTATACTGTCGGCAATATTATATACTTGCTAATAGGGCAAAAATTACCGTAAAATCACACCCTTTTCGGTTTCGGACCCACATAGGCATATACATGGTCATTATCAGACTGGCGCGAAGCGGTGCCAAGAAACGCCCGTTTTTCAACATGGTAGTAGCGGATTCCCGAGACGCCCGTGACGGCAAGTTCATTGAGCGCATTGGTTTTTATAACCCCAGGGCGGCTGAAGGCGAAGAGGCATTGCGGGTTCAATTGGATCGTGTCACCCATTGGCAATCACAGGGCGCACGGTTATCCGATACCGTTACAAGGCTGGTCAGACAGTTCGGTGCAAAACAAAAAGCTGCGGGAAGCAGCTAAATCAGGCGAAGCAGTCGACCCAATGGTGGTGATGGGGCGCATTATTGGCCCCTTTGGTGTGTTAGGCTGGATCAAGGTTTTTCCCCATACTGAATATGTAGATGGGCTGCTTGACTATCCAGTCTGGTGGCTGGGCAAAGGCAATGGGGAATGGCGCGAGATAAATGTTACCGGATGCGAAGTTCACGGGAATATTTTGACGGCCGCACTCGAGCAATACGCTGACCGTACCGCGGCAATGCGGTTGAAGGGTATGCAGATCGCAGTTCCTCGCAGCCAGTTACCGGGTTTATCAAAAAGTGGTAAAGATGGCTACTACTGGTCGGATCTAATCGGCCTTGAGGTCATTAATCTACAGAATGAGGAATTGGGAAAAGTGGCCGGACTACTGGAAACCGGCGCCAACGATGTGCTTCAAGTGCGGAGTCGGATAGACGGTGAAAGGGAAAGACTGATCCCGTTTGTCAGTCGGGTGATTGTTAAAGTGGATTTAAAGGCTTGCCGGATAACGGTGGACTGGGGTATGGATTACTAGCTGTGACTTTTGAATTCGATGTCGTAACGCTGTTCCCCGCAATGTTCGACGCCATTACCAAACACGGCATAACCGGCAGGGCAAAGGAAAACGGGATTTACCAGCTGACTACCTGGAACCCGCGTGACTTCACTGAAGATAATCACCGTACGGTAGATGATCGGCCCTATGGCGGTGGCCCGGGAATGTTAATGCTGGCGCAGCCATTGGAAAAAGCCATTACCGCGGCCAGGACCAGGCAGACAGGCAATGGCGTTAGCGGGACAAAGGTGATCTATCTTTCTCCCCAGGGACGGCTGCTAGACCATGACGTAGTGATGGAGTTGTGCAAACTACCGTCATTGGTGCTACTCTCCGGGCGCTATGAAGGCGTGGATGAGCGCCTGATAGCGCGTGAGGTCGATGACGAAATTTCCATCGGCGATTATGTACTCTCTGGCGGAGAACTCGCGACGATGGTGCTGATAGACAGTATGGTGCGACAGATGCCAGGTGTGCTGGGAGGTGCGGACTCAGCCAGTCAGGACTCGTTTGTGAGCGGGCTGCTTGATTTTCCCCAGTACACACGACCGGAAGTCTATCAGGGAGATATCGTGCCGGGAGTTCTCATGTCCGGCAATCACGCCAGAATCAAGCGCTGGCGTTTGCGGCAGTCGCTGGGCAGGACATGGCTGAGACGGCCGGATTTGATGGCGTTGAAAATTGAACACGGCCTGACCGGAGAGGAAAAGGAGTTGCTGGAAGAGTTCAAGCAAGCCTGTGAATCCAACGGAAGACCAACAGAAACCAGGTAAAATAAAGTAAGGAGTGGCAAATGAATCTGATCGAACAACTTGAAAACGAAGAAATCAGCCGGCTTGGCAAGACAATTCCGGATTTCGCCCCCGGAGATACGGTAATCGTTAACGTCAAAGTGGTTGAAGGCGACCGCAAACGCGTACAAGCGTATGAAGGCGTTGTTATCGCCAAGCGCAATCGTGGTCTCAACTCGGCCTTTACCGTACGTAAAGTGTCCAGTGGTGAGGGCGTGGAACGGACTTTCCAGACCTATTCACCGCTGATTGCCAGCATAGAAATCAAACGTCGCGGTGATGTCCGCCGCGCCAAGCTTTATTATCTGCGGGATCGTTCCGGTAAATCGGCGCGCATTCGCGAGAAGCTTCCTGCTCGTGCCGCGGTAAAGAAGGGGCCACCGAAAGCAGAACTGGCCTAAGCTTCAATCGCAACGCTCTGAATCCTGGAGCGAAGTCAAGCACCGGAAGGCCGGGGCGAGAGTCAGGCCAGCTAGGGTCAGGCGCTTGGTTCTATTGCGTCGGCCCCAGCATACGGGCTGATCATAGCCCGTATGCCACTGAAATGGCCAATACTGACACTGCTCCTAGCCTACCGCTAACCGGCAGCACTCAATTCTTCTTCGGTTCCGGCTTATTCTCAATTTCCTTGTACCAGATATCGTAAACTTCATCTGGCCACAGTGATTTGATCCACACAATCACGTCATCGATTTGCTGATTTGTCAACTTGCCATCCCACGCTGGCATGCCCCCAATATCAGCCGGACTACCTACCCGAATCATTCTTTCCAGTGTCTCGGTTGAGTGATGCCAGGCGTGGGCGCTGCCGTCCAGTGGCGGCGGTGGATATCTGCCATCAGCTCCTGGATTTCGCCAACCTGGCGTGGCTTCCCCGTTTGGTCCATGACAGCTTGCACAATTTGCGCGATAAACAGCTTCACCACGCTTGATTTTCTCCGGATCCAGCTTACGCGCCGCCAGGTTTTTTGGCTCC